>JAETTS010000103.1 GCA_021769025.1 Enterocloster bolteae | reverse complement strand
TCTGTCTTTTGTGAGGTTAGCTTTTGAGAGCCATCTCGCCGCAAACCCGCATGAATACTGGATTTTTGCCTGTTTGCTTTCCCTTTCCCCAATAACCTGTGTTCAACGATATGTACAGCCGGGATATTTCCAAAAAGGTGCTGGCAGGGCGTATGACCCGTTCCCGGCAGGGAAAGTTTTGTGGTGGGCAGCCGCCCCTCGGTTTGATGCGTGACCCGGAGGATAAGGGACATTTGATCCGTGACCCTGAGACAGCACCGGTAATCCGAAAAATCTATGATATGGCGCTGGATGGCTGGGGATGTATGCGGATTGCAAAGCAGCTCATGGATGATAAAGTCCCGATCACCAGAGTAAAAAGCAACACAGAATGTGATGTAAATTACTATTCATGGGGAAGTGCAAGAATCAGCCATATCCTGCGGAATCCCTTTTATAAGGGCGCACATCTGGTCTGCCGGACACATCAGAAAGGGATTCGTTCCAACACCTATGACATTATCCCTCGTGAGGACTGGGAAATTATCGAGGATTGCCATGAAGCAATCATCTCCCCGGAAGAATGGGAGCAGGTGCAGGAAATCATTGACCGCAGACCAACCATTATGAAGGGCAACTCCTGCCCCTTTTATAACCTGTTCCACGGTATCATTTATTGTGCGACTTGCGGAAAGTCCATGCAGGTGCGGTATGAAAAGGTTGGCAGAACCGGAAAGAACCGTTTTACCGGCGAACAGCGGGAACCGATTGATAAAGCGTATTATATCTGCCAGACCTACAACAGGCTGGGCAAGAACGCCTGTACCAGCCACAAGATCGAAGCCAGAGATTTATACAACCTTGTGCTGAAAGATATTCAGGAACTGGCAAAGACTGCACTCAAAGATGCCGATGCTTTTTATCAGCGGCTGAGTAGCCGGATGGAGCGCCGGTATCTTCTGGATGCCTCCCAGACACAGAAGGAATGTCAACGACTGGAAAGCAGGAATCGTGAAATTGATGAGATGTTCCTGAGCCTATATACCGATAAGGCAAAAGGAATCCTGACTGAGCAGCGTTTTATGAAGCTGACAGCAACACTGGAACAAGAGCAGGAAGCCAACCAGAAGCGCCTGCAAGACCTACTGTTGATGATGCGCCACTCTGACGAACAGGAAAATGAAGTCCGCACCTTCATCAAAGAAATCCGGCGCTATGCAGCCATTGAAGAACTGGATGAAGCGGTGCTGAACCGGCTCATCAGCAAAATTTTGGTGGGCGAAGTCAAGAAGATTGACGGACAGAAGGTGCAGGAAGTCAGGATTGTTTATAATTTTGTCGGAGAAATATTAAATTCTTAAATAGGAGTGTGTATATTACTTTTCTTACAATGTTGAACAGCTAAGCTGGTAAATCCGCCGTCAAACTCGGGTGGCAGGTAATTTCCCAGATGGTAACTTTGCCCTTATGTTGACCTGTGAACAGCTGCGCTATGTGGTCAACACCCAGTGGGTCAATAAAAAGTATTATCACCCTTTCCTGCATGACGATCTGTACTGATATCCGCACATATGGAAACACTAGCGGGGTTTCATATGCAATGGTCAGCAAAAGCATTTTCCAGTAGAAAGGCTCTTTGAAGATCGGTATCTTTCAGAAATCTCCATGATAAATTCATAATTCTATGATACGCTTGGAATAGGTGATGATAAATGAAACAAATTCTAATTATTGAGGATGAACTGGATATACAAGAACTTCTGCGGACCTATCTGGAGGATGCAGGCTATGGAACTACAGTAGCTGGAGACGGTGTGGCAGCCCTTTCCCTATTTCATGCTCGACCCTTTGACCTGATTCTATTGGATTTAATGCTGCCCAAGATTGACGGCTTTGGTGTCTGTGAGGTGATTCGACAGCAGTCTCAGATCCCAATCATCATGCTGACTGCTCTGGATAGTGAGGACCAACAGCTCAAGGGTTTTGGCATGGACATTGATGACTATGTGACCAAGCCGTTTTCCATACCGGTTCTGTTGGAAAAAGTTCGAGTTATACTTCGTCGCAGAGGAAGTGCAGATGAGGAGAGATGCCTTCGATACCGTGACCTATCCCTTAACTTAGACACTCGAGAGGCGTTGTTGGAGGGGCACCCTCTGGATCTAACTGCCCGGGAATTTGAACTACTCCACACGTTTCTGGCTGCACCAGGACGGGTCTTCACCCGAGAAATTCTGCTGGCCAAGCTGTGGGGCTATGATTTTTATGGGGACGAGCGAGTGGTGGACAGTCACATCAAAAACCTTCGGCATAAGCTGGAGCGAGATTATATTGAAACAATCAGAGGAGTAGGATATCGTGCGGCAAAAGAAGATTTCTGAGAGTTTGACCATTCGTGTGTTCTTGATTACCGCATTCCTTTTACTCTTTGCTGGAGCTATCACCTTTGGATTTATTGCATGGGTCGCTCCCAGCACCTATACTGCTGTGATGAACGACGATCTCGCTGCGCAGGTGGATGTATTGGTTAAACAGTTGGCAGATACCGAACCGGAAGATTGCGGAAAGCTACTGGACAAGTTTACCCTCTCGTCTGGCGCGACTGCCATCTTGACAGGATCAGATGGACACTTGGTGGATACCGGAGCGCAGATTGAGGTGCAGACTGTGTATGAGGCTGGAGATATGCTCGTCACAACCACCGAAGGAGATAGTTCAGTCAGCTTTGGGACAATTGAGCCGAGCTTAGAAAATACTGTGGCCATTACCATGTCGGAGCAGTCTACCATTGCTACAGAGGTGCACTTTGCCGGACAAGAGGAGAGCTATACGCTCTATATCACTCCGCGACTCAAGGCAGAAAATGTGGCAGTACGGGCACTAGTGCAGATGGCTCCGTGGCTTCTGCTGGTGCTGATAACATTTTCTCTGCTGTGTGCCTTTTTTTACTCCAGATATATCACCCGACCTATTGTGCGGATGAGTGATATCGCCGGGAAGATGGCAGAACTGGACTTTCACTGGGAATGCGGAGAAACGCGTCGTGATGAAATCGGGCAGTTGGGGCGCAGTCTGGATGCAATGGCTGGAAAACTTTCCACTGCGTTGACAGAGCTGGAAAGCGCTAATCAGTCACTCCGGGGTGAGGTGGAGCGGGAGCGAGAGCTAGACCGACAAAGGATGGCCTTTTTCAATGCTGCCTCCCACGAATTAAAAACCCCGGTTACCATTCTGAAGGGACAATTGACCGGAATGCTGGAAGGTATTGGTGTCTATCAAAACCGGGACAAGTATCTACTGCGCTCCCTTCAGGTCACAGGGCGCATGGAAAATCTGGTCCGAGAAATGTTGACCATCTCGCGAATGGAGGCAGGAGCTGCAACGATGAAACAGGAATCGGTTGAGCTCTCTGCTTTAATCGAGGAGCAGTTAAAGCTAGATGCCGGACTTTTGGAGCAGCGAGGGCAGCATCTGGTTCAGGAATTGACGCAGGAAATCACCGTGATTGGGGATGCAACTCTTCTTGGAAAGGTGCTGGGGAACTTGATTTCCAATGCCTCCCTCTACTCTCCGAATGGAGCAGAGATTCGTGTCTGGTGTGGCTGGCAAGATGGGTGTCCGGCTGTGCTTGTGGAGAATATGGGAGCACATATCGGGGAGGACGCTCTGCCCCATCTGTACGAAGCGTTCTATCGGGAGGAGTGCTCCCGGAACCGCACCTCTGGCGGTAGCGGTCTTGGTCTCTATCTGGTAAAGATGATATTGGACCGCCATGGGGCCATGTGCAGTATTAAAAACACAGAGTGTGGAGTGCAGGCTTTGGTGCGTTTTGCTCCACGTGTCGTTTCTGGACTTACCACTGAGGATGTGATGGGATAACCAAAGGCAACCCAATTTATGGAATCTTTGATAGTTGAAGACACAGAAAGTGATACAGTTTTGGGAAAGAGTGTTTTGGTATTTTTATAACAAGGGACGCTAGCATAAAACGCTAGCGTCCCTTGTTTATTCACAGGAAAGCTAAGGCAAAAAGATCACTCTTTATCTGTAAAGAACTTCACCTCCACATAAATCACATAGTTCCTCCATATTCACTCCATATTGCCTTGGTATTCTTGACCCATTCCATACAGAAAGGAACAAGGACGAATGGAAATTCGTATAGAACATCTCAGCATGACCTACCCCAGCGGTAAGCAGGCACTAAAGGATCTGAATCTGGAGCTTAAGGCGCCCAGTCTCATTGGACTTCTGGGGCCCAATGGGGCTGGCAAGTCAACATTGATGAAGCTGCTGGTTGCGGCGCTCCTACCTACCAAAGGAGAAATTCGGGTGGACGGACACTCCCTTACCAAAACAGAGCGCCTGCTGAAAGCCCAGTTGGGGTATTTGCCACAGGACTTCGGTTTGTTTGATGAGTTGACCGTTACACAATTTCTGGACTATATGGCAGCGCTGAAAGGAATCCGGGATTCAAAGGCGGCCATTCAGAAGGCAATACAAGAGGTCAATCTGGAGGAAAAGGCCCGAGCCAGAATTCGCACGCTGTCCGGTGGTCAGCGCCAACGGGTGGGTATTGCGCAGGCAATTTTGGGAGACCCTCCCTTCCTGATTTTTGATGAGCCCACCGTAGGACTTGACCCGGAGGAGCGTATCCACTTCCGAAATCTCTTCTCCCATGCGGCCCAGAACCGGCTGGTGCTGCTCTCCACCCACATCATTGAGGATGTGCAGTCCATATGTAATCAGCTTGTGGTGATTAACCGCGGGCAAATTCTCTTTACCGGCACCCCAGAACAGTTAATTCAGTCTGCATCCGGCCATGTGGGTGTATTCTATGAGCAGGAGACCAATCAGGAGGAAGGGCTCCACATCACCGCCCGGGTGAACACCGCACAAGGCATCCGATGTCGGACGGTAGCGGAAAAACTCCCAGATTTTGTTCAGCCGGAGGAACCTACACTGGAGGACGCCTACCTCTATCTGATATCCCGGGAGGCAGCACAATGAAGACACTTCGACTGTTTCCTCTGGAGTTTGGACGCCTGCTTCGAAGCCGGTTGACCTGGCTGGTCATGTTGCTAACTGTTCTTGGCCCTGTGGCTGGTCTGTACCTGTATCAGCCGGCTGAGTCTACCATGAATTCCCTGTATTTGGCTAACCCTGCGATTGCTGGGGGCATTATCGGTGGAATCCTGTTTGGTCTGCTCTCCATCTTTGAACTGGACCGGACCTGTCGCAGTCGGGCGGATGTTCTTATAGATACGGCAGTGTTCCCACAGACCGCGGCCTTAACGCGGCTGCTAGCTCTGCTGGCTGCTGCGATCCTAACCACAGTTCTCACTATGCTGGTGTGGCTCCCTGTCAGCATGGGGCTAATCGGTGTGGTGTTTGATTTGGTGGATTATGTACTGGCCTACTTGCTCTTTATGGGCCTTGCTCTGCCGCTGGGTGTTCTGGCGGCGTCGTCTGCCTACCAGTTTACCCGTCGGACGGACCTGTCCCTAGCGCTGTTCGCCGCATTTTGCGGTTTGAGCCTGACCGTGTGGGCAGAGAAGTGGCAGCTCTGCTGGCTCAATCCCTGCGTGTGGGCGCTGTCCGATGATTTCTCCAACTTTCGGCTCTTCCGCTCCGTGGCCTATATGCGTTTGACCTGGCTGGCAGGTCTGGCGGGCGTTTGGGCGGTATCCTACCTCTGCATCCGTCAGTATGGGAAGGGGGCGTTTGGCTCCTTGGCCCGGAGCATCCGGCGAGTCTACCGTCCGGTGATTGCTGCAGTATTGCTGGCCTGTTCTGGCGTTGCCTACGTGGCCCAGCCCATGGTAGACAACAGCAATCCAGACCAAATGGCAATGACCTTTTATGAGATGGCCTATCTTGACGGCGTGATTTGCACCGGACGCTCCGCGCAGGTATTTCCAGATATATCTGATGGAACCGTGCGCGGCAAGGCAAGTTATTCCTTTGAAAACAGCTCCAGGCAGAAACAGCGTGTTGCTTTTGGCGTTACCCCCGGCTACACCATTTCCAATGTGCAGGCCAATAGTGAGACTGTCCCCTTTTCAGTGGGTGATTATCAGGAGTTCAACGAGGCTCTGCTGGAAGTCACCCTTCCAGCTAAGGCTCAGATCGAATTGACTATGGAATACAGTGGGTTCCCCCGTGAGAATCGAAATTTGTCGTCCGGTCAGGGAAATGCAGAAATCAGTGGAACCTATCTGCAACTGGAAAATGCGACCCTGTCCCCACGACTTTTGAATGTACTACCTGATGAGAACATCTATCCAACGGAGATGGAAATTACCCTTCCTGCTTCTATGGTGGCCATTCCCTTTGGCTCCAGCCGGGCGGAGGTGGCAGCAGAGCATGAAAACGGCACAAAAACCTGGCGTTGGGATGACATCGGAACCGGCGGGATACTCTATGCCGGAGATTACATTCGGGAGAATATTCAGGCTGGCGGTATGAACATTGAGCTTTACTACGGTCGCAAGCATCAGGAGATTATGAAACAGGTCAATGCAGCCGATGCAGTACGGGATGTGGTGGAGTATTGTACTGCACACTATGGGAAGCTGTCATTCGGTAATGGAGAAACGCTAAAACTAATTCAAAGCCGGATTGCCGGTGGCGGATATGCCGCCGATGGCGCAAGCCTGCTGGATGAGGCGGATTTCACTATCGCCAGTTTGAGGGATACCAGCAAGGGAAGCGTCCCGGGAGAAACTTTTATCCACGAGCTGGTTCATCAGTGGTGGGGGTTAGGCAATATGTTTGACATCCCAGAGCCAGACAGTCCCTGGTCTGCCGAGGGTTTGACCGTCTACACTACCTACCGCATCGTCAAAGAGCTGTATGGAGAGGAGTATGCACAGACACACTATATTGACCAGTGGAAACGGGAGGTGGATGACTATTATCTGAACTTCTATGTGCGTCATCCGAAATATCTGGATATGCTGCCGGAAGGAGAACGCTTGCGTATTTCCAACAGCCTGTCCGGTATGAGGCAGTACAGCGAAATGCCACTGAAGCTCCTGAAGGCGGAGCAACTTGTAGGCGGAGAAGAAGCCATGGATCAGGTTCTTAGAGATTTGTTCAATCGGGAGATTGACCCCATGTATCCCTATCTTACCTATGATGAATTTTTGAGCGCCTGCGCGCTGACAGAGGAGGATTTAAACCTTGAGTAAGATTTATTGCTATGAGTGTAGGCGATTGCTGTGGAATAAGTTCTTTGGTGGACTAATTGTCGTGCTGCTTTGTTATGGTGCTTTGGTATTGCGGGGTGTGACCATTCTGGGGGTGTCCCACACGGCTCCTTTTTCTCCCTGGAGTTTTGGGGATTATCTCTCCCGGATGCTGCCGTTGCTGTGGATTGGTGCACTGTTTTTCCTGAGCTTCTTTACCTCCGTCAAGGCCCGGCGGACAGCGTCTCTCATAGATGCTACACCTATGCTGCCTAGCCACTTTGCGTTTGTTCGGTGCGCTGCTACCTTCACGGGGACGGTTATATTGGCGCTGCTTTGTATTGTGGAAGCAGCTGTATTTTACCGACAGATGTTCGGATGGCACGACTGGAGTAGCATGGTCTTTCCTGCGCTGGTGACCCTTTTGCCGCCACTGGGATTTGTTCTGGGTAGCGGTTGGCTGTTTGGACGGCTGAGACACTGGATGCTGTATGTTTGGATGTCAATTCCCATTCTTCTGGCTATGATACCTTTGCCAGAGATTATGGGATTGTGGAACGGCAGCTTTTTCACCGCTTATCCCCTGACATTGGAGGAACTTGACCCTGCATTTACATTGCCGGGATCTATTGCTATAGTTCAGTTGCTTCTGTTGGTGGTGGGTGTAACCATGCTGGTGTTTGGGAGCAAGCGCCGCAGTATATGCAACCATTGAAAAACTGGTCAGAGCACTTCTGGATCAGCTAATTAGCCATATTCTGGGAGGTGAAGTCCCAAAAATTGATAGGAAAAAGAAACAGAAAGTCAGGATTGCTTATAATTTTGTGGGAGAAATCCAGGTGACAACTAAATAACAGCATGATAGTCCTTCTCCTCCCTGGAGAGGGGCTATTTTTTTGCCCGTTCTTGAATTCATCACTTGACATTGTGGCAAAGA
>JAETTS010000102.1 GCA_021769025.1 Enterocloster bolteae | reverse complement strand
AAAGGCTGGTTTTCAAGTGCTGGTGATTTCTGTAATTTTGCAGATATCCTGCCTGGTGATCAGCAGTTTTTGCTATAAATGGGTTCCCAAAAGGCAGAGGATGATCATGCAGTATGCCACTCTCTGCGCCAACTCTGGGTTTTTGGGGAATCCGGTGGCAGAAGGGCTGTTTGGGTCTCTGGGGCTTTTGTTTGCTTCCATTCATCTGATCCCTCAACGGATTGTGACGTGGTCTGCCGGAATTTCTTATTTCACGGAAAGCCCTACCAAGAAAGAACTGGTGAAGAAGATTCTCACTCATCCCTGTATCATTGCTACGGAGATTGGCATGGTGATCATGGTAAGCCAGTTTCAGATGCCGGCTTTTTTAAGCAAGACCATTGGCTCTCTTGGGCAGTGTACCACAGCAGTTACCATGCTGTTTATTGGGACGATTCTGGCGGAGAACGGGGTGGAGAATCTGGTGTCTAAGCTTACAGTTATATTTTCTGTCATTCGGTTGGTGGTGATTCCAGTGGGAGTCCTGCTGGGATGTATGCTGTTCCAGGTGGATGAGGTGGCCGCAGGCGTGTCTGTGGTTTTGGCAGCTATGCCGGCAGGAGGAACTACGGCGATTCTGGCAGCCAAGTATCATGGAGACCAGGATTTTGCGGCCAAGTGTATTGTACTGACCACGGTTTTGTCCATCGGGGCGCTGCCGGTGTGGTGCCTAGCTTTGAATTGGTTCTTTTAGGATCGCACTGCGGCGGAAAGGAATCATGTCGTTTAAGCAACCTGCCGCAGGTGGAGAATCCTGTGAGGCAGGATTCCATTTTAATTTTTTGTCAACAATGTATACCCCCATACGTGGAAAATTCAAAGATTCATGGAGAGATAGGTATTATTTAAGGAAAAAACACTTGCACGCTAATACTTTGCGTGCTATTATAGGATTATACAAAAAAATTGCACGAATGCACGCATTAATCACAAAAAGCACGCAAAAATGGAGCCATAAAAAAGGCTGCCGTGTTGATTTATGAGGGGATGTGGCAGAGGGAAAGTATGGGACTGCCACAAGTGTGAGATGTGCAAGATGGAGGGAAAGCGATGAAGTATATTGAGTTTGATCAGTCCAGGCCTATGGATCTGGTGCTGCTGGGACGGGTGGCCATTGACTTTAATCCTGCGTACAACGATCAGGTGAAGGAGGAGTTTAAGCCTCTTAAGAAGGTACATACATTTGAGAAGTTTGTAGGTGGATCCCCGGCCAATATTGCGGTGGGAGTTACCAGGCATGGCTTGAAGGCCGGGTTTATCGGCAAGGTGTCGGATGACCAGTTTGGCGAGTATGTGGTGGATTACTTTAATGAGCAGGGAATCGACACATCCAATATCACCAAGTGTACAGGAGGGGAGAAGCTGGGGCTGACCTTTACCGAGATGCTCTCTTCTAAGGAAAGCCATATTCTGATGTACAGGAACTGCATTGCGGATCTGCAGCTTCATGTGGATGATATTCATGAGGAGTTTATAAAGAATGCCAAGGCGATCCTGATCTCCGGTACAGCTCTGGCGGAAAGTCCTTCCAGGGAAGCGGCTATCAAGGCAGTGATGCTGGCCAAGAGAAATGGGACGAAAGTGATTTTTGATATTGACTACAGGGAGTACAACTGGAAGAACAGCGATGAGATTTCCATCTACTATTCTATGGTGGCTAAGGAAGCAGATATCATCATGGGGTCCCGAGAGGAGTTTGACTTGACAGAGAAGCTGATCCGGCCGGGGATGACAGATGAGGAAAGCGCGGCTCTGTGGCAGGGCTATAATGCGAAGATCGTGGTGATCAAGCATGGTATGAAGGGATCTACGGCGTACACTTGTGACGGGCAGAAGTTTAGCATCAAGCCGTTCCCAGTGGATGCAAGGAAAGGCTTCGGCGGCGGTGATGGATATGGTTCCGGGTTCCTGTATGGACTATATCAGGGATGGGAGATCATTGACTGCCTGGAGTTTGGGTCTGCGGAAGCATCTATGATGGTGAGAAGTAACAACTGTTCTGACGACCTTCCGGGGCCGGAGGCTGTGAAGGCATTTATTAAGGAAGAGAAAGAAGCATTCGGCGAGATGATCGCCAGGGTGTGATGCAAGGCAAGGTTCATGAAGGTGAAGTTCATAATAGGAAAGGAAAGAAAGTCATGACAAAAACGACAAGAATGACGACGGCTCAGGCTATTGTTAAATTTCTGGATAACCAGTATGTCTCTATGGATGGAGTGGAGACCAAGTTTGTGGAAGGATTTTTTACGATTTTTGGACACGGGATCGCAGTGGGATTGGGTGAGGCTTTGGATTCGAATCCAGGCGGACTGAAGGTGATGCAGGGCAGGAATGAACAGGGCATGTGCCATACAGCCATTGCATTTGCAAAACAGAGCAACCGGAAGAGGATCATTGCCTGTGCGTCTTCTGTGGGACCAGGCGCTGCCAACATGGTGACTGCCTGTGCCACAGCTACGGTCAACAACATTCCCCTTCTGGTGTTCCCGGCTGATACATTTGCATCCCGACAGCCGGATCCAGTACTTCAGCAGCTGGAGCAGAGCAGCAGCCTTGCAGTGACTACCAACGATGCCTTTAAGCCGGTGTGCAAGTACTGGGATCGGATCACCAGGCCGGAGATGGTGATGACGGCTTTGATCAATGCCATGCGTGTCTTAACAGACCCGGCGGAGACTGGTGCCTGCTGTATCGGGCTGTGCCAGGATGTAGAGGGCGAATCCTTTGATTTCCCAGATTATTTCTTTAAGAAAAGGGTTCACCGGATCACCAGGCCAGTGGCGGTGGAAGAAGAACTGGAGGATATCGCGGAAGTGATCGGACAGGCGAAGAGACCGCTGATCATTGTAGGCGGCGGTGTGAAATATTCTGAGGCCGGGGAGACTGTGGAGAAGTTCTGCCAGGAGTTTAAAATTCCATTCGGGGAGACCCAGGCAGGAAAGAGCGCATGTATGTCCAGCCATCCGTACTGTTTAGGCGGCATCGGTGTCACAGGAACGTATGCCTCCAATATTATTGGAAAGG
The DNA here is from genome assembly GCA_021769025.1 of Enterocloster bolteae. The sequence continues at coordinate 5,050 of JAETTS010000102.1, read as the reverse complement.
ATGCGGATGTGGTGATTGCCATCGGATCCAGGATGTCTGATTTTACCACCAGTTCCAAGCATCTGTTCCAGAATGAGGATGTGAAGTTTGTGTCCATCAATAATTGCCGGTTCCATGCCTACAAGATGGATGCAGTGAAGGCTGTGGGGGATGCCAAGGTGACGCTTGAGGCTCTGGCTGAGAAATTGAGAGGGAAGGGATACGTTTCTTCCTACACGGACGAGATTGAGAAGGCCAAGGCAGCTTGGGATAAGGAGATGGATCATCTGGGAGGTATTGAATATACAGGGGATGAGTTTGAGCCTCTGATCAAGGCCAGGGATCCACGGACGATTCCGGAGTTTGTGAAGCTGACTGGCGGAAAGATTACCCAGACCGGGGCATTGGCTGCGATCCGAAGGGTGATTGATAAGGATGCTACCATTATCACGGCAGGCGGGTCTCTTCCAAGCTGTATGCAGAGAATGTGGACCACAGACAAGAGAGGCGGATATCATGCGGAGTATGGATACTCCTGTATGGGATATGAGGTTGCTGCCACATTGGGTGTGAAGTTTGCAGAGCCGGAGAATGAGGTTTACTGCGTGGTAGGGGATTCCAGTTTTCTGATGCTGAACAGCGAGATCATGACCATTATGCAGGAGAGACAGAAGGTTAATATTCTGGTGTTTGATAACTGTGGGTTTGGGTGCATCAACAACCTGGAGATGAATCATGGTATTGGAAGTCTGGCTACGGAATTTCGGTATACCAACGGGAAGAAGCCTTGTGAGGATCTGATTCCTGTGGATTATGCTAAGGTGGCGGAAGGGTATGGGTTAAAGGCTTATACCTGCCGTACCATTGCTGAGTTGGAGGCTGCTTTGGAGGACGCTAAGAAGCAGGAGATTGCGTGCTTGTTTGACCTAAAGGTAATTCCTAAGACCATGACAGACGGGTATGAGTCCTGGTGGAATGTGGGAATTGCCACTACTTCTGAGAAGGCGTCTGTGAGAGAGGCTTGTGAGGGAGTGTTGAAGGGGAGAAGTGAGTCAAGGGCTTATTAGTAGGAGTCGCCAGGGTGCCGCCTCCCTTCTCCGTCTTGCCAATGAAATTATGCCCGATAAAGCGGGGCATACTGCTCGACGGAGTTTTGCCAGATATAATGTGGCCAAAACATTAGGGGGCGGTGCGATATAGAGAGATGGTTGGATTGTCAGATAGGAAAAGGAGAATTCTATGGGAAAAGTGTTTGGTTATCCGAAGTTTGATGAGAAGGGTGAGATGATACTTACCACGTATGATAATGAGTATAAGGCCATGATGATGGATATCCGGGTGTTCCGGATGAGTCAGGGGGAGACGAGAAGCTTTTACCGGGAAGGGGAGGAGACAGCGGTTCTTCTTCTGTCTGGAAAGGTTACCTACAGCTGGGATGGAAAGACGGAGACCGTAAGCAGGAAGGATGTGTTTACGGAAGGGCCTTGGTGCGTTCACGTGTGTACAGGACATAAGGTGGATGTGACGGCAGAGGCGGACACGGAGATTCTGGTGCAGTGTACCAAGAATGAGAAAACATTTGAAAGCTGTCTGTATGCCCCGGAGGATGCTCCGTGGGGATACTCCAGCGTAGGGAAGTTTGGCAATGTGGCCAAGAGACGGGTGAATACTATTTTTGACCACGACATTTCGCCAAATTCCAATATGGTGCTGGGGGAAGTGCTGAATGACAGGGGGAACTGGTCCGGCTATCTGCCTCACAGGCATCCCCAGCCGGAGACGTATCTCTTTAAGTTTGACCGGCCGGAAGGGTTTGGTGCCAGTTTTGTGGGAGACCAGGTGTTTAAAAGCGTGGACAACAGCTTTTCCGCCATTCCGGGAGGGGAGCTGCATCCCCAGGCTGTGGCTCCGGGATTCCAGATGTATACCTGTTGGATGATCCGTCATCTGGACGGGAATCCATGGCTGCAGACAGACCGGTGTGAGGACGAGCGGTATGTGTGGATGCATGATGCGCAGTTTTAAGTAAAATGAAAGGGCAGAGGTGGAGGAGAAATCCTCTGGATTCTCTGCCTTTTACTTTTGCAGGAAGTGAAGCATCGTCGCGTTTTGGTGCGCAAGTCCGGTGAATTGGACGTTTGGTTGCCATCTGTGGAAGATTCTGATTATAAGGTTTCTTTTTTTCTAAGTGCCATACATTCCAGGCAATATTTTAAACCGCATTTATTCAATCCAAAATTCGCAGAATCCAAAATTCGAACATCAGTACTTGCCAAAGTTTCAAATTTATGTGATAATATAGGTTGCAGTTTTAAAAGCCGGTTATTTCAGGGAATTGCGGCCCTGATGTGTTGGCTTTAGCGGATAAGAACCAGATATGGAGGAGTATTCATGGCGAAGGCACAGTATAATGCGGACAGTATCACGGTCCTGGAGGGCCTAGAGGCTGTCAGGAAAAGGCCGGGCATGTACATAGGAGGAGTCGGAACCAAAGGGCTTAACCACCTTATTTATGAAATACTTGACAATGCGGTGGATGAGCATCTGGCAGGATTCTGCAGTCAGGTGTGGGTGACGCTGGAGGCGGATGGCTCCTGCACAGTCAGGGACAGCGGCCGGGGAATTCCGGTGGGCATGCATAAGAAGGGAGTGTCGGCAGAGCGGGTGGTATTATCGACCCTTCACGCCGGAGGCAAATTCGACAACCAGGCCTATAAGACCAGCGGAGGCCTTCACGGAGTAGGTTCCTCGGTGGTAAATGCACTTTCCGCCCGTCTGGATATTAAAGTCTATCAGAACGGGTGCATCTATCATGATGCCTATGAGAAGGGAATTCCTGTGGTGGAACTGGAGAACGGCCTCCTTCCGGTGCTGGGTAAAACCAAGGTGACAGGGACGGAGATTAATTTTCTGCCGGACGGAACCATTTTTGAGAAGACGCGGTTCAAGGCGGAGTGGCTGAAGAGCAGAATACATGAGACGGCTTACCTAAATCCCGGCCTTACCATCACTTATGCCAACAAGCGGCCAGGGGAGGAAGAAGAGATTGTCTACTGTGAGCCGGAAGGGATTGTGGCCTACGTAAAGGAACTGAACACCAATAAGACACCAGTCCACGACCCCATCTATTTTAAGGGCAAGGTGGAGCAGATTGAGGTGGAGGCGGCTTTTCAATTTGTGGATACCTTTGAGGAGAATATACTGGGGTTCTGCAACAATATCTTTACTCAGGAAGGGGGAACCCACCTGGCAGGCTTTAAGACCAAGTTTACCATGATGATCAACAGCTATGCCAAGGAACTGGGGATTTTAAAGGAGAAGGATGCCAATTTCACAGGGGCTGATACCCGGAACGGCATGACGGCCATCGTGGCGGTGAAGCATCCGGATCCCATCTTTGAGGGGCAGACCAAGACCAAACTGGCCAGCGCCGATGCCACCAAGGCGGTATTTTCCATTACGGGAGATGAGTTGGAACTGTACTTTGACCGGAATCTGGAAGTGCTAAAGGGGATCATCGGCTGTGCGGAGAAATCGGCCAAGATCCGGAAGGCGGAGGAGAAGGCCAAGACCAATATGTTGAGCAAGTCCAAGTTTTCCTTTGACAGCAACGGGAAGCTGGCCAACTGCGAGAGCAGGGATGCCCAGAAGTGCGAGATCTTTATCGTGGAGGGAGATTCTGCCGGCGGTTCGGCCAAGACAGCCAGGAACCGGATGTACCAGGCTATTCTGCCTATTCGAGGAAAGATACTCAATGTGGAGAAGGCATCTATGGACAAGGTACTGGCCAATGCGGAGATCAAGACCATGATCAATGCCTTCGGCTGTGGATTTTCCGAGGGGTATGGCAATGATTTCGACATCAGCAAGTTGCGTTATCACAAGATCATTCTGATGACCGATGCGGATGTGGACGGAAGCCATATTGATACCCTTTTATTGACATTTTTGTACCGGTTTATGCCGGAACTGATCTATAATGGGCACGTGTATATCGCGATGCCGCCGCTTTTCAAGGTGATACCCAAAAAGGGACAGGAGCAGTATCTGTATGATGAGAAGGATCTGGAGCGGTATCGGAAGACCCATACAGGGGATTTTATCCTGCAGAGATACAAAGGCCTGGGGGAAATGGATGCGGGACAGTTGTGGGAGACCACACTGGATCCGGAGAACCGGGTGTTAAAGCGGGTGGAGATCGAGGATGCCAGGCTGGCATCGGAGGTTACGGAACTTTTGATGGGAAGCGATGTGCCGCCTAGACGGCAGTTTATCTATGACCATGCGGAAGAGGCGGAGGTTGACGCGTAAAGAGATCGTAGAGAGATCCGGGGCCAGGCGGTATGCCTGGTTCAGTCAGTTCCCCAACAGGTGCCGCTGGTGCTGGGAATCGCCTGAGGCGATTCCCAATGGCCGGTTGGCGTAACCTGGCAAAGAGTATGGGAACAGTTAGGGGAATACAGATTGAGGAGGAGACATGGCAGAAAAGATATTGACCACGGAATATTCGGAGGAGATGCAGCGCAGCTTCATGAACTACTCCATGAGCGTCATCACGGCCAGGGCCATTCCAGATGCAAGAGACGGATTGAAGCCGGTGCAGCGGCGGGTGCTTTATGACATGAGCGAGCTGAAGCTGGGGCACGACAAACCTCATCGGAAATCGGCCCGTATTGTGGGCGATACCATGGGTAAGTATCATCCCCACGGGGACAGCTCCATCTATGAGACTCTGGTGGTGATGTCCCAGGATTTTAAGAAAGGCATGGCGTTGGTGGACGGCCACGGCAATTTTGGTTCCATCGAGGGGGATGGGGCTGCGGCCATGCGTTATACGGAGGCCAGGCTGGAGAAGTTTGCAGAGGAAGTGTATCTGAAGGACTTGGATAAAACCGTGGAGTTTGTGCCCAACTATGACGAGACAGAGAAGGAGCCGGAGGTGCTTCCGGTGCGGGTTCCCAATCTGCTGATCAATGGAGCGGAGGGGATTGCAGTAGGCATGAGTACTAGTATTCCGCCTCACAATCTGGGGGAAGTGATCGACGCGGTGAAAGCGTATATCGCCAACCGG
>JAETTS010000101.1 GCA_021769025.1 Enterocloster bolteae | reverse complement strand
TAAGATCCAGAAAAATTTTGGCTTTGGCTGTATGCGCCTGCCCATGAAAGAGGGAGAGGTTGATATCGCGGAAACAAACAGAATGGTAGACTACTTTCTGGAAAACGGCTTCAACTATTTCGATACTGCCCACGGTTACCTGGGCGGCAGAAGCGAGAAGGCATTAAAGGAGTGCCTGACCAGCCGCTATCCCCGTGACCGTTATATTCTTACCAACAAATTGACGAATTTCTTTTTTAAGAAGCAGGAAGAGATACGGCCCCTTTTTGAAAGCCAGCTAAAGGCCTGCGGGGTAGAGTATTTTGACCTCTATCTGATGCATGCCCAGGGGGCTGACAATTTTGCCTTTTTCAAACAGTGCCGTGCCTATGAGACAGCCCTGGAACTGATGGCAGAGGGGAAATTCCGTCACTTCGGCATTTCGTTCCATGACCGGGCGGAGGTTTTGGAACAGATATTAAAGGAATATCCCCAGATTGAAGTGGTGCAGATTCAGTTTAATTATGTGGATTATGAGGATCCGGCAGTGGAGAGCCGGAAATGCTATGAGGTCTGCCGAAAATACGGAAAGCCGGTGATCGTCATGGAGCCGGTGAAAGGCGGCAATCTGGTGAGTTGAACGAGGCGGAGCTTGCGGCAGTCGGCAAAGTGCAGGAGATTTTCCGCTCCATGAATCTGATTCCCTGCACCTCCTGCCGGTACTGTGAGGCGGGTTGCCCGAAAAAGATAGCGATTCCTGATTTGTTTGCCGTGATGAATACAAAGCAGCTTTACCATGACTGGAACGCGGATTATTATTACAATGTGGTACATACAGGGGGCGGGAAGGCAAAGGCTTCGGAGTGTATCAAATGCGGGAAATGCGAAAAAGCCTGTCCCCAGCACCTTCCGATCCGAAAACTGCTGGAGGATGTGGCGGTGGAGTTTGAAAAACACTGAAAATCTAAGTCTATGAGAAAGGAACGGGTAAGGTATCCTTTGGGAATTTTGGATATCTGTTGAAAAGCAGGTGAGAACGGGATGAAGAAAGAGGTTCTGATTTTAACAGGAGCAGGGCAGATCGGCATGGCCATTGCCCGGAGAATGGGGTATGGAAAAAAGATTATTCTCGGAGATAAGAAAGCGGAGAATGCACAGACGGTTGCCAAAATCATGAATGAAGCAGGGTTTGATGTGCTGCCTATGGAGATGGATCTGTCTTCCAGAGAATCGATCCAACATCTGATAGCAGAGGCGCAGAAAGCCGGTGATATCAAAATGCTGGTGAATGCCGCCGGTGTGTCTCCAAGCCAGGCGCCCATTGAGGCAATTTTAAAAGTGGATTTATACGGTACGGCAGTGCTGCTGGAAGAGGTGGGGAAGGTGATCGCGCCTGGCGGCGTGGGCGTGACCATTTCCAGCCAGTCGGGACACCGCATGCCGCAGCTTACAGAGGAAGAAGATGAGCTGCTTGCCTGTACGCCAACGGAAAAGCTGCTTTCTCTGGAACTGTTGCAGCCGGAAAACATCCGGGATACGCTTCATGCCTACCAGATGGCAAAACGGTGCAATGAAAAGCGTGTGATGACGGAAGCGGTGAAATGGGGGCAGAGAGGGGCAAGGCTCAATTCCATTTCTCCCGGAATCATTGTGACGCCGCTGGCCCTTGACGAGTTTCACGGGCCGCGTGGGGATTTTTATAAAAATATGTTTGCCAAATGTCCGGCAGGCCGTCCGGGGACTGCGGATGAAGTGGCAAATGTGGCAGAACTTTTAATGAGCGATAAAGGAGCCTTTATTACAGGGGCGGATTTCCTGATGGATGGCGGCGCGACAGCCTCTTACTTTTATGGGCCGCTGAAACCGCCATCGCTCAGATCCGATTCCGTTTCCTCCACTCTTGAGGCGGCAGGTTCATGAGGCTTTTGAAAGCGCGCGTAAAATGAAACTGATTATTATATCCCACCAGATGAGCAATCTGCACGATGGGCATGCTGGTAGAACGGAGAAGCTCGCAGGCTTTGTTGATTCGGTACTGGATCAAAAAGTCCTGGGGGCTTTTCTGTGTGGCTTTCTTGAAGATCTTGCTGAAGTAGCTGCGGTTCAGGCCAAGGTTCCCCGCCATATCCTCCACAGAGATCTCATTCATATAATGATTTTCAATAAAATCTACCGTGGACTGGATATAGAAATCCTGAATGTTGTTTTTAGGCAGCTTTCTGGCATTGCGGGAGCTGCGGATCAGAGCACCGAAAAACAGGTACGTATACCCCATAACTTCCGCAGGCAGAAGATCCGGATGGTCCACCAGATACTTAAGGTGCCCAAACATCTCTCTGCGTCCATCTTCCGAAGAAGGATGATAGATCAGCGATGACCGGGTAAGCCCTGCCTCACTTAAATACTCCCTGGTTTTCATACCGTCAAACTCAATCCACATATACTCCCATGGGCTGTCATAATCTGCGTAATAGTGAACCAGTTGGTTCGGCTCGATCAGACATGCCTGTCCTTCATGTAGATGGTATTCATGAGACTGGTCTCCGTGATGGGCCCGGTAAGTACCGTTACCGGATAAAATGCAGTGGATCAGATAGTGATTGCGCATGCCGGGCCCAAAGGTATGGTTGGGAAGACACTGTTCATATCCATACTGATAGATTGTGATATCAAAATATTCCTGACTTAGAAACAGATAATTTTTCATACTCCTCTCCCTTTTTCTTACTCTATTTTACAAAGTATACCAATTTGTGTGGTGTTGTCAATATATATTAAAAAGATAACAAAATGGTATTTCATAAGCCATATGGCTTCATGTATTGTTTTTTCTAATCGTGTTAAAATAAATCCACAAAACGGAAAAAATCTTATAAATCCGGGATTATTCGGCTGCAGACGAAGAAAAGAGGATTGATAAAAGTGACTTTTCCGAATAGAAAAAGATATTTATACCATGTGACAAAAATCAATATTTAAATGAGAGAGAGGAGTAAGAAATGAATAAATGGAAACGGGTTGCAGCTATGGCGCTGGCCGGAATCATAGCATTGGGAATGACTGCATGCGGGGGAAGTACAGGCAGCAATACCGCCGGAGCTTCCGGAAATACGAACAGTTCCGGGGAACTGACGGTAGCAATCTGGGATACCTATCAGGAACCGGGTCTGAAGACGATCATGGAAGGTTTTACCGCTAAAACCGGTATTCCGGTGAAGATCCAGGTAACGCCGTGGGATCAGTACTGGACCATGATGGAAGCCGGCGCTACCGGCGGTACACTGCCGGATGTGTTCTGGATGCATTCCAATCAGGTGGCAAAATACGCAGAGTATGACCTGCTTCTGGACTTGTCGGACCAGATCGCGGCAAGCGAAACCGTACAGATGGACAAATTCCCCCGGGAGCTGGTGGAACTGTATCAGAATAAGGACGGAAAACAGGTGGCAATCCCCAAAGATGTGGATACGGTCGCTCTGTGGTACAACAAGACTGCTTTTGACGAGGCATCCCTTGCCTATCCGGATGAGACCTGGACATGGGATACCTTCCGGGAGGCGGCAAAGACGCTGACAAAGGAAGACGGAAGCCAGTATGGAACTGTTTTCAGTCCGAAATCCAATCATGAGACTTATTACAATCTAATCTATGACTGGGGCGGACATATCATCAATGAGGATCGGACCGTCTCCGGCTGGGATGACCCGAAGACAATCGAAGCCATGGAATTCGTAGCCGGTATCATAGAGGATGGTTCTATGCCGCCTTTTACAACGATTGCGGAAAATGAACCGCTGGCGCTGTTTGAATCCGGAAAAGTTGCCATGTGTATGTTTGGCTCCTGGCAGTCTGATCTGTTCAGCAACGAATATGTAAAAGAGAACTGTGATGTGGCTGTTCTTCCTGCAAAGGATGGCACCAGATATTCAATCTACAACGGACTGGGATGGGCGGCTTCCGCAGAAGGAACCAATACCGAAGCGGCATGGCAGCTTCTGGAATATCTGGGATCGGAAGAAGCGCAGAAGCAACAGGCAGATTTGGGTGTGACCATGTCCGCATACGAAGGCGCATCTACAGGTTTTGTAGAAAAGAGCCAGGATTTTAATCTCCAGGCCTACGTGGATATGATGGATGAGATTGTCATCCGCCCGTATTCCACAGATACTGTCGTATGGGAAAATATGTCCCATGAGACGCTGGTCAAAGCATGGCAGGGTACCTCGCCCATGGCAGACGTATGTAAAGAAATTGCCGCAAATATGAATGAATCTCTGCAGAGTGAACAATAAGGAGGCTAGGCGATGACAGATAGAAAACAGGGAAAGAAAGAACTGTTCTGGGGTTGGGTGTTTTTTGCGCCCACCCTGGCAGGTCTTATAATATTGAATATTATTCCTATTTTTCAGACCATCTATAAGAGTTTTTTCCAGACCGGTGCGTTCGGCAGAGGAGACCGGTTCGTAGGATTTGCAAACTACACGAAAATGTTCTCGGACAGCCAGGTATGGCAGTCCCTTTTGAATACATTTGTCTATGCAATCATCGAGGTGCCCATCTCCATCGTCATCTCCCTGGTGCTGGCTGCTCTTCTGAACCGGAAGATGAAAGGCCGTTCTGTATACCGTACCATCTATTTCCTTCCCATGGTAGCGGCACCCGCAGCAGTGGCTATGGTGTGGAGATGGCTCTACAACTCCGAATTCGGACTTTTGAATCATATGCTGAAAGCAGTCGGCCTGGGTCCGGTAAACTGGATCTCCAATCCCAATATTGCGCTGATCTCTGTGGCAGTCGTGGGAATCTGGTCGGTCATCGGTTATAATATGGTGCTTTTCCTGGCCGGACTTCAGGAGATTCCCGGCGATTATTATGAGGCGGCAGAAATCGACGGGGCAGGACCGGTTCATCAGTTCCTAAGTATCACCATCCCGCTGATTTCACCTACTATGTTCTTCGTGACCACTACCAGAGTAATCGCCGCCATGCAGGTATTTGATGTGATTTATATGATGATCGACCGGGCGAATCCGGCGCTTCCGAGAACCCAGTCTCTGGTCTATCTGTTCTATAAGTATTCCTTCATCGAAAGCAATCAGGGATATGGTTCGGCTATCGTTGTACTGCTCCTTCTGATCATCATGGTACTGACCGTGATCCAGAACGGTATGCAGAAAAAATGGGTCAATTACAATTAGGAGGGGGAAGTTATGAGAGAAAGTAAAAAATCGGCCAGAATTCTTCTGCATGCGGTTCTGATTCTTGGAGCAGTCGTCATGCTGATCCCGTTTGCGTGGATGATCCTGACCGCATTTAAATCCGCAACGGAGGCAACGCAGATCGATCCATTTGTGATCTTTCCGAAAAAATGGAGGACGGACGGGTTTGTGTCGGTGTCAGGGAAAATGAATTTTGGAAAACTGTATCTGAATACACTTCTGCTGATTCTCGGCAGAGTGGTGTGCGCGGTGGTGACGGCGTCTCTGGCCGGATATGCGCTGGGAAGATTGGAGTTCAAAGGAAAGAAGCTGTGTTTTGCGCTGGTCATGTTCCAGATGATGGTTCCGGTACAGATCTTTATTATTCCGCAGTATCTGATGGTAAGTAAGATAGGACTTTTGAATACCACCTTTTCTCTGGTATTTCCGGGAATCGTGACCGCGTTCGGAACCTTTCTGCTCCGGCAGTCTTATATGGCGCTTCCCAAAGATCTGGAAGAGGCAGCAAGGCTGGACGGATGCAGCATTCCCCAGACCTTTTTCTACATCATGGCGCCGCTGACTCGTTCCGGTATGGTGGCGCTGGGGATTTTCACAGCGCTGTTTGGTTATAAAGACCTCATGTGGCCGCTTATCGCCAACCCGGATCAGGGAGCCATGCCCCTGTCCGCTGCGCTTGCCAAGCTGCAGGGTCAGTTTGCAGCCAATTATCCGGAGTTGATGGCCGCATCCCTGCTGGCCTGCGTGCCCATGGTGGTGCTGTACATTATTTTCCAGAAACAGTTCATCGAAGGCATCGCTACTTCCGGCGGAAAACTGTAAAAGCAAAGGAGGATACCTATGTCGATCATCTATATACCGGAAGAGAAGCTTTTTACCTTACATACTGTTCGTTCTACCTGGCAGATGAAGGTCGGCAGATATGGACATTTGCTTCATGTGTATTATGGAAAGAAAGTAGAAGGTACAGATCTGTCCTGGCTGATCCGGGAGATGGATCGGGGGTTTTGCGGGGTACCATATGAGGCCAAAAAAGACCGGGGGTATTCTCTGGATACACTGCCCCAGGAATACCCTTCCTTCGGGGCCGGCGATTATCGGACCGACTGCCTGCATGCCATTTATGAAGATGGAAGTCAGGCGGCCGAGTTCCGGTATGTCTCTCACCGAATTTATGATGGCAGATACCGCCTCCCCGGTCTTCCGTCGATCCGTGCTTCCCATACGGAAGCGCAGACGCTGGAAATCCTTCTGCAAGATAAAAGCTCCGGGCTGGAGGTCCTTCTGTATTATGGAGTTCTGGAGCAGGCGGACGTGATTACAAGAGCCTGCGTGGTACGAAACGGAGGAGAAACGCCCATTCGTCTTCTGAGGGCGCTGTCCTGCTGTCTCAATCTTCCGGATGGCGACATGGATATGATTGCCTTCTACGGACGGCACGCCATGGAGCGGAATGTGCAAAGATCTCCGGTTCCACACGGGAGATTATCCGCAGGCAGTACAAGGGGTACTTCCAGCCATCAGGCCAATCCTTTTGTGATCCTCTGCGATACGGATGCCGGAGAAGAAAGGGGAAACTGCTACGGGATGACCTTCGTATACAGCGGAAACTTTCTGGCGGAGACAGAGAAGGATCAGACCGGCCAGATCCGGACCGTCATGGGCGTTCATCCCGATGGTTTCTGCTGGACACTGGATACCGGGGAAGAATTTGTGACTCCGGAGGTGATCCTGACTTACAGCTCCCACGGTTTCGGCGGGCTGTCCAGAACGCTTCATGACTTGTATCGGGAACACCTGATTCCCCGGCGATTTCTGGAGCAAAGACGTCCGATTCTTCTGAACAACTGGGAAGTGACGGAATTTGATTTTACAGAAGAAAAGCTTTTGTCTCTGGCAGAAAGCGCCGCCGGGCTTGGAATCGAGCTTTTTGTGATGGACGATGGATGGTTCGGCTCCAGAAATCATGACAGGAGCGGGCTGGGAGACTGGACAGTCAACCTTGCCAAGCTGCCCTCCGGCATTCATGGTCTTTCCGAAAAGATCCGGAAGCTGGGAATGGAATTCGGCATCTGGATTGAACCGGAGATGGTCAACGAAGACAGTGATCTGTATCGGGCGCATCCGGACTGGTGCCTTCAGATTCCAGGGCGCTCTCCAGGTCTGGAGCGATGTCAGCTGGTGCTGGATCTGTCCCGCAGAGAAGTAAGAGACTATCTGTTCCTGCAGATATCAAGGGTTCTGGATGAAGGTCAGGTATCCTATGTGAAATGGGACATGAACCGGAATCTCTCAGATGTCTGGTCTGCCGCGCTTCCCGCCTCCCGGCAGGGAGAGGTCTCTCATCGTTACGTGCTGGGACTTTACGAACTAATGGAGCAATTTACCGGGAAATACCCGGATATCCTGTGGGAAGGATGCTCCGGGGGCGGCGGACGCTTTGACGCGGGGATTCTCTGTTACATGCCCCAGATCTGGTGCAGCGACAATACGGACGCCATCGACCGTATTCGCATTCAGTACGGCACTTCTTTCGGATACCCGGTCTGCGCCATGGGTGCTCATGTGTCTGCAGAAATCAATCATCAGACAGGCCGTATCGTGCCTCTTGAGACCCGGGCGGAAGTGGCGATGGCGGGAACCTTTGGATATGAGATGGATGTGCGAACGATGAGCGATGCAGAACGGGAACAGGTTCGCCGGCAGATCCGGGATTACATCCGCTGCGAACAGATCATCCGGCTGGGAGACTATTACCGTTTGACAAATCCCGAAGCGGACAACAGGCTGGCGGCCTGGCAGTTCGTCACCAAAGACCGCACAGAGTCTCTGGTCAGCATCGTCGCTCTGCACCCGGAAGCCAATCCGCCGTTTCGCCGTATCCGTCTGAAAGGCCTAACGGAAGACGCGTCATACCAGATCGACGGGGATGACGGCGTCTATAGCGGAAGTGCGCTGATGTATGCAGGACTTCCTGTCCCTGTACTGTGGGGCGATTACCAGAGCTGCCGTTTTTATATACGGGAAATATAATGATTTGTCCGCACATGATTGAGAAAGTATGTGTTAAAGGGATTGTGTAAGCAGTCCCTTTATTCCGTTGTTGATCAGGGTGGATGAGATGGCGACCATCCTGTCCAAATCCACCTTTTTGCCGGTCAATACCCAATAGCGAAACAGTTCCAGTGTAGTGGAAGTCAAGAAAACCACAACAATATCCCCGGTGGTTTTATCCAGGGAATTGAGGCTTGTCACAGAACGACGTTTCTCCATGATTTTGTCGGAAATCTGTCTGCATAAGTGAGAGTAATCCTTTGTGCAGATGATTTTCTGGCTGAGAGGGTCCTGGGTGCTGCAGAAGAGGAAAAACTCCTTTGTCAATTTGTCAATATCGTGAAGGGTATCCAGATTCTTGGTTTTGGCTAAAAAGGCCTTCACGATATTTTCCTGGATCTCCAGCAATAGTGCGTCAATAGTTTCATAATGCAGGTAAAAAGTTTTTCGGTTTATCTGTGCCCGCATAGTCAATTCCTTCACGGTAATGTCGGAGTAATCCATTTCATTCATCATGTCATAAAAAGTTGATTGAATTAAACCGATG
>JAETTS010000100.1 GCA_021769025.1 Enterocloster bolteae | reverse complement strand
TTCTCCAGGGTACTTGAAGACCATCGGTACTTAGGCGTTGTCTTTTAACGCCTTACGTACCGCTATGCTCTTCACGTAGCGCGAGCGTGCCCGGGAGAACACAACATAAGTCTCTTCCCAGGCGGACACTTTATAACATCTCAAACTGCAAGACTTTATCTAAATGACATTGAGGATGAGCCTGCACTTTAAGAAGGGATGGGAAAATGAAAGGAAAAAAAGAAAAAGGGCAGTATGGATATCGGGATTACCATAAAAAGATGCAATTGATTAAGGTACTTTTTGGCGCAGCTATGATTCTGGTACAGCTCTTAGCCAGGAATTTCACGGAGAACGAGGCGGCAAAGAATGTGCTGACTCTTATGGCGATCCTGTCGGTACTTCCCACTGCCAACGTGGCTTCTCCTCTGCTGGCATCCTGGAGATATAAAACGTGTTCCAAAGAATTGCTGGAGGCCACATCAAAGCTGGAGGGGACAGGACTCCTTCTCTATGACCTGATCGTCACATCCAGGGAGATGATCCTTCCGCTGGATGTGGTTATGGTCCACCCCAGGGCAGTGGTGGCTTACTGCACGTTAGAGAAAATAGATGCAAGGAAGGCAGAAAGCTATTTAAACGCTACCTTTAAAGCCCAGCGCTTAGATGGCAATGTGAAGGTGATAAAGGACGAAAAGCTGTTTTTAAAGCGGCTTCGGGAGTTAAAGCCAAGTACTGACTATGAGGACGACGGAAGCGTAGAGTATGGGGCAGGGCTTTTAAGAAACCTGTCTATGTAAGGGGAGAGCCGTCTTATGAAAATGCTTGTGGTAACAGAAAAGGAAGCCGGGCAGAGGATGGATAAGCTTCTGGCCAAATATTTAAACCTGGCCGGGAAAGGGTTTATCTACAAAATGCTCCGCAAGAAAAATATTACGCTAAATGGAAAGAAGTGCGACGGTTCAGAGAGATTAAGCCAGGGCGACCAGATTCGGCTGTTTTTGTCGGATGAGACTATTGAGAAGTTTTCTCAGACACAGGTTCAAACGGTGAAGGAACAGGCGCTGGACATTCTATATGAAGACCAGCATATTCTTCTGGTCAACAAGCCGTCTGGCATGCTGTCCCAGAAAGCCAGAGAGACGGATGAGTCTCTGGTAGAATATGTTATCAGTTATCTTTTAAAGAAGGGGGAGCTGTCCAAGTCAGACTTAAAGACATTCCGCCCTTCTGTCTGCAATCGTCTGGACCGGAATACCAGCGGTCTGGTGGTGGCAGGCAAATCCCTTCCCAGCCTGCAGATTCTGTCGGCGGCACTTAAGGACCGGAGCATTCACAAGTATTATCTCTGCGTAGTAAAAGGAGACCTTACAAACATCCGGACCATAAAGGGGTATCTGAGAAAGGACGAACAGACTAACCAGGTAGAGATCTTTAAAGATCCGGTTCCAGGCAGCCTTCCCATTGTAACGGTGTATGAGCCGGTTTCCAGGGAGGGGGAGTATACCCTTCTGAAAGTGACGCTGGTTACCGGGAGAACCCACCAGATCCGGGCCCATTTGTCTTCCATAGGCTGCCCTCTGGTAGGAGATGGAAAATATGGGGACAAAGGGGTGAACGAGGAGGCCAGAAAACGGTTTGGAATTCGTTTCCAGATGCTTCATTCCTATGAGATCGTATTTCCGTCTCTTCCAGAACCCTTAAGTTATCTGGAGGGAAAGTCGTTTATGGCGCCTCTTCCGGAGCCATTCGCCAGGGTGTGCCCGAAATGGACTGGTGTTGTGTCCGGTCTACGTTCTGTGAAATGACAGAGAATGAAGATTCAGTCTGCAAGGAGGGAAGAGAGGAACGAATCATGGGAATTCATTTACGAAAAAAGCCCGTTGGAAAACGAAGCATGATTGTCAGAACCTTCATCCTGGTGCTGATCGTTTTGGGAGGAATGGGTATGATTTTGTGGCTTCGGCCCAGAAAAGACAAGGGCAAGGCCATACAGCCGGAACATGATCCCCCGGTAGCAGCCATCATCCTTTATGGCCAGAAGAATGAGGCCTGGAAAGAGGATCCCCTTGGAGCTTCGCGTTTCCGTATGGGCGGTTCCGGGTGCCTTACCAGCTGTATTGCATCAGCCCTTTCCACAGAGAAGGAAGTCTGGGGGACAGGGGAAATCATAACCCCGAAAGAATTGAACCGGTTGTTTGGCGAGAATGGCGTTTATAATGACCAGGGAGATATTGTGTGGGGACAGTTAAAGGAAGCGCTGCCTCAGACCCAGGTGATCGTAGCTTCTTCTGTGTCGGAAGAAGAGATTGAGAATCTTCTTGACCAGGGTCATTATCCAGTGGTGAAAGTGCGAGTGGGAGGGAATGGGGCTGCCCATTGGGTCTTGCTTGTAGGCAGTGAAAACGGAGAGTATGTGTGTATGGATCCTCTTTCAAAGGATGGGAAGCTGATTCCCTTAAGCTGTCATGGAGGAATGGTCTATCGGATGCGGTGCGTCTATTGGGAGAAACAGGGATGAAGGTTGATTATGACAAGCTGCTTACTACGGCGGAAAAAATACATATTCAGGTGTTGCGGATTGTGACAGCTCTTCTGACCATCACCATGTGGCTTATGGTGTTGGGAGGCGTTGCCGCCGTATACAGGTTGTGCCGGTACGGGGTAAGCGTACTGGGAATTGTTCTGGCTGTGTGGTGGATCTTTCTCTATATCGGTTTTCAGCTTCTTCTTCTGTGGATGTGCGTGCTGTGCAGGCGGCTTCGGATTGCCAAGCGGACCCTGGTATGGACATTTATGTGGATTCCAGTTGTGAATTTTGGCCTTGCGCTGTATGTAAGAGGGTTGGCAAAGCAGGAAATCGACCATACCCTGCATAAGATCCGGCTGGATCAGGTACGGGTGGAAAAGCAGATCTGCAGTACCCGCTATCCCCTTTTGCTGGTTCACGGCGTAGGATTTCGTGATTTCCATTATTTTAATTATTGGGGCCGGATTCCAAGGGAATTGGTGCGCAACGGGGCCAAGGTCTACTACGGGCACCAGGAGGCATGGGGGACTGTGGAGGACAACGGGCAGATCTTAAAGGATAAGATTATGGAGATCTTAAAAGACACTGGGTGCGGGAAGGTAAATATCATCGCCCATTCCAAAGGCGGGCTGGACGCAAGGTATGTCATAAGCGGCCTTCATATGGCGCCGTTTATAGCAAGCCTTACCACCATCAATACACCCCACCGGGGATCAAAGCTGGTGGATTTTCTGAAAAAGCTGCCAGACAGCCTTTACCGCAATATCTGCAGGATGATTGATGGGTATTTCGGCAGGTTGGGAGACAAAACCCCCAATGCCTATGTGGCAAGTGTACAGCTGTCGCAGGCATACGCAAAGGAATTTAATGAGAACTATCCGGATGCTCCGGGAGTATATTACCAGAGCTATGCCAGCCTGATGAAGCATGGCTTCAGCAGTAAGCTTCTCTGCATTCCTTACTGGATCTTAAAGGCTCTGGATGCTCCAAGCGACGGTCTGGTGACAGTGGAATCGGCCCAATGGACGAATTTTCAGGGCGTGGTTACCAACTCATATCTGAGGGGGATCTCTCATGGGGATATGATTGACCTAACCAGGGAGGATTACAGAGGATTCCGGGTCCTGGAGTTTTATGTGCAACTGGTGAAGGGACTGAAGGAGTCTGGATTGTAAGATCAGGCAGACACAGAAAGGAAAAAAGTGCTATGGGAACCTGGAACAGCAGAGGACTGCGTGGATCTGCGCTGGAAGATCGGATCAATCACGCCAATGAGGTATACCGGGAGAAGAAACTGGCATTGATTCAGAAGATTCCCACGCCGATTACGCCCATTACCATTGACAAGGAAAGCCGCCACATTACGCTGGCGTATTTTGACCAGAAGAGCACAGTTGACTATATCGGAGCCGTGCAGGGAATTCCAGTCTGTTTTGATGCCAAGGAATGTGCGGTAAAAACCTTTCCTCTCCAGAATGTACACGAACACCAGGTGCAGTTCATGAGGGAGTTTGAAATGCAGGGAGGGATTGCATTTCTCATCCTTCACTGGACATCTATGGATGAGATATACTATATTCCGCTGGATGAGCTTTTGGGTTTCTGGAAGCGGATGCAGGACGGAGGGCGGAAAAGTTTCACTTATGATGAGATGGATCATTCCTGGAGAATTGGCAGCAGGAGAGATGTGCTGGTACATTATCTGGAGATGGTTGAGAGGGATCTGGAGCGGAGGGAAGGTTAGTGCCATTTCTTGTGTGTCTGGGATTTGAGAAACTGTGCTCTCAGGAAGAAGCTTCTATGTGATGGTTTCCATCAGAGAAAACGCCTGGAAAACAGAAATTTGGGGAAATACAGTGATTTTGTGCAGTTTAACTGAATGAAACAGGAAAAAATGGGGGGGTTGTGCAGATCGCAAGAAATGGTTGTGGACATTGTTAGAAAAATAACAGTTATTGTATAAAACAGCACAAAAAATAAGCGGTATTTTTTAAAAAAGTATTGCAAAATTACAATACATGTGATAAACTTTAGCCAATGGAATATTTGCTAGCGGCGAAGAGAAAGCAGAGATCGTGATTTGGACTAGTATGACAGCCAGAATACGGTACTGCTTTTTTTATATCGTAGGAATGATTCCTTATGGTATAGAACACTCCGCGAAGAGTGCATTACACGCTTAGAAAGCAGGTTGCTGTTGCAGCTGGATTTAGGCGCGAGAGTCTGGCGGGCCGGGCTCTTTCTTCCTTTATTAGGAAAATGTATCCAAAAGCCAGGATGTCCCGTGGGGATCGTATTGCAGCAGAAAAGAAGACTGTGTGTACATGGCCTGTACGATTGCCGCAGGCAAAGAATTCTGCTGCGCAGGATTCATATATAGGAAAAGGAGGATGTATTTTGTGAAGAAGAAAAGTTTTTTTCGGGTGGTAGAACCATACCTGTATCTGGCCCCGGCCATGATTTTCTTTGCATTGTTTCTGTTCTGGCCGTTTTTTAAGACCATACGCTTAAGTTTTGCTATGACGACGCCTTTGGGGGAGGTAGCGTCCAATGTAGGTATCAGCAACTATATCTCAATCTTTACGTCTCAAAAGTTCTTAAACAGTTTGTTCGTGACCTTTAAATATGCCATAATGACGGTAATCTTTTCTATCGCCTTTGGTTTTATCCTTGCCATTGTCAGCAGTGAAGACATCAAGGGAACCAACTTCTTCCGCACCGTATTCGCCCTTCCCATGGCGATTTCGGCGGCAGCGGCATCCGTTGTATTCATGTTCATCTTCCACAGCAGTATGGGTATTCTCAATAAGGTGTTGGGAACCAATATCGGGTGGCTGACCGATCCCAAGTATGCACTGATCGCCGTTACCCTTGTGACAGTCTGGATGAATATCGGCCTGAATTTTATCTATGTGACGGCAGCGCTTCAGAGTGTTCCCATGGATTTGTACGAGAGCGCATCTTTAGAGGGTGCCGGATTTTTTGCGAAACACAGGCATATTACCATTCCCTGCATTTCTCCTACGCTGTTTTTCCTCCTGATTATCAATGTGATCAACGCGGTACAGGCATACGCCCAGGTAAAGATGATGACCCAGGGAGGACCGGCCAACAGTACCAATGTGATTGTGTATGAGATTTATCAGGAAGCATTTATGAACAGCCGGTTCGGCATGGCCTGCGCAGAGTCCATGGTTCTCTTTGTGATTCTTCTGGTGCTGACTCTGGTACAGTTTAGATTAGAAAAGAAGGTGACTTATTGATGAATAGAAAAATAATGAAGGCTGTATTTTACGCATTGAATATTGTGATGGCGGTTATCATTATTGCGCCCATCGTATACTGCTTTAACGTTAGTATGATGTCTTTAAAGGAAGTATTTGCCGGCAAGTTCTGGCCGGGACAGGTGATGGCGGAAAACTATGTAAGGGCTGTGCAGCTGGCTCCCTTCTTTACCTTTATCAAGAATTCCCTGATCACTTCCGGTATCATTACCATCGGACAGATCATAACAGGCGCTCTGGCGGCTTACGCATTTTCCATGATGAAGTTCAGGGGAAGGAATGTGCTGTTTCTGGTGATGCTGTCTACCATGATGATTCCAAGCCAGGCTATCATCATCGCCAACTATCTGACTATCTGTGACTGGAATCTTAAGAATACGTATACGGCGCTGGTTCTTCCCAACATGGCCACTGCATTTGCCGTATTTAACATGAGGCAGGCGTTTCTCCAGCTTCCCATGGAGATTAAAGAGGCGGCGGATATCGACGGATGCGGGAACTTCCGGTTCTTCTATGAGATTGCCCTTCCTCTGGTGCGGCCGTCTATGGGAGCGCTGGGAATCTATACGTTCCTCCAGAGCTGGAACTACTACTTATGGCCTCTTCTTATTACGGATACGGTGGATATGAGAACCGTTCAGATTGGTCTCGGCATGCTCCAGGGTGCGGAGGCTACGGATTTCCGTCCGGTTATGGCAGGTTCCATGATCATTTTGGTTCCTTCTATCCTGGCATTCGTTCTGGGGCAGAAGCAGCTGATATCAGGACTTACTTCCGGTTCCGTAAAAGGTTGATTTTATACAGATGAAAGAGTCTGTGTGAGATAAAAATTATTTTAAACAGGAGGATTATTCATGAAAAGAAGAAATTGGATGGCAGCAGGACTGGCGGCAGTCATGGTGTTGTCACTGGCAGCATGCGGCGGCGGTAATTCAGGCGGCGGTTCCTCATCCGGCGGCGGCAGCGCAGAGACGACAGCAGCGTCCGGCGGCGGCAGCGCAGAGACAACGGCGGCATCCGGCGGCGCAAGCGCGGACGGAAAGGTTGAGATTACATTCTGGCATGCCATGGGCGGCGTAAACGGTGAGGCTACAGAGGCTGTGGTCAAGGCATTCAATGAGTCCCAGGATCAGATCGTGGTAAAGAGCGAGTATCAGGGTACCTATGATGACATGATCACAAAGTTAAAAGCAACCATGCAGAGCGGCGGTATGCCGGATGTATGCCAGATGTACGATATCGGTACCAAGTTCATGACCGACAGCGGCTATGCGATTCCGGTGGAAGACATGTTCGCCACAACCGGATTTGACCCAAGCTGTGTCATGGATATTATTACAAGCTATTACACGGTAGACGGAAAACAGATGTCCATGCCATTTAACGTATCCACTCCTATGTTGTACTACAACAAGGACGTGTTTGAGGCAGCCGGGCTTGATCCCAACACACCGCCTAAGACTTTTGCCGAGGTTATGGATTTTTCCAAGCAGATCGTGGAAAGCGGCGCAGCTCCGGTAGGATTCTCCCAGGCCATCTACGGATGGTTCTTCGAGCAGCAGATTGCCGGACAGGGCCAGTACTATGCAGACAATGAGAACGGAAGAAAAGCAGCGGCTACGGCAGTTGATTTTGATAAGAACGGCGCAGGCTTAAAGATTTTCGAAACCTGGAAGAATCTGTTGGATTCTGGTTATGCGGCAAACTACGGAAGCACTACGGCAGATACCCAGACAGCTTTCTTTGCAGGGCAGGCAGCAATCATCGTTGAATCCACGGCTATCCTTAGGAATGCAGTGAACAGCTCGGCCTTCGAGGTAGGTACCGGATACTTCCCGAAGATTGAGGACAGCGCAGACGGCGGCGTTATCATCGGTGGTGCTTCTCTGTGGATGATGGACAACAAGGATGATGCCAAGAAGGATGCAGCCTGGAAGTTTATTGAGTTCACCACGACTCCGGAAGTACAGGCAACCTGGAGTATGTCTACCGGCTATTTCGCAATCAATCCGGCAGCATATGAGACAGAAGAGATGAAGGCATTCATTGCAGAGAATCCAAACTTTATGACAGCAATCAACCAGTTAAATGACACTCCGGTTAACGGATACACAGCAGGCGTGCTTTCAGGCGTGGCAACCGAGTCCAGAATCCTCTTCAACGAGGCTATGGAGAAGACCTACAACGGAGAATTCACACCGCAGCAGGCTGTGGACTTCCTGGCTGAGAGCGTGAATGCAGCGATTACGAACTACAACGCATCTACCCAATAAGAGATTATGAGCGGCGTGCACAAACGGCATTTGTTTTGTCCGCCGTTTTATGTTAAAGTATAGTATCTCATGAGATAGGAGTAAGGCAAATGCGAAGCATTTTTAAGATGCCTTCCGACGATTTG
>JAETTS010000099.1 GCA_021769025.1 Enterocloster bolteae | reverse complement strand
GAACAAGGGGCGTATGTGGAATATGGGAAGGGGCTTGCCTTCCGCCACGATCCAGAATGTTTTTCGGAGGCCTCCAGACCTATGGTGATGCTGCTTTTGGAGATTGTAGGCACCTATCAGGATGTTATGAAACAGTTTCAGAAGAGCTCCTTTGGTGCCAGGCCTGCACTGAGAGAATTAAGCTTAAGCAAAGGCAACCGGGATCGTTTTTTTGAACTGAT
Organism: Enterocloster bolteae; assembly: GCA_021769025.1. The sequence goes on along the minus strand of JAETTS010000099.1, from coordinate 8,015 downwards.
GGAAGGACGGGATCTGGAAATCCGGGATGTGAAAGGGGAGGTAAGGCTTCTTAAGGTGTGCCGGAAAAATCCGGAGATTTCTATCCATGTAGAGAAATCCGGAAAACATGGAATAAAGGTGTGGATTGATAAAAGGATTTATAGTTTCATGGGAGAAAAGTACCTGTACGTGACAGGTAAGGAGAATCTGTATCAGTGTGACAGCCAGTTTAGCCATGACCTCCAGGTGTTTTTTGAACAGATGACTCAGGGCAGCCAGGCACCCTATGAGGTGACAGTGGGGGAGAGGGATGTTCCCCTGTTTTATGCCAGGGTATTAAAAAAGATAGAAGGATACGGCATATTGGAGGTAAAGGGGGTTCAGCTGGAAGAATTAAAGCCGGTGGAGCTGAAGGCTAAATTTACCTTTGAAAGCCCGGGGCCTAGGGAGATCCGTATGTATCCGGTCCTCAGCTATGGAACGTATTCGTTCTGCCCGACAGAGGATGAACATGTTCCCAAAACCATCTGCCGGGATGTGCCGGGAGAATTCCGGATCAGTCATGTGATCACAAAATATTTTAAACATCGGTCTTCGGAGGACAAAAGCCTGGTTATCCGGGAGGATGAAGATGCAATCTACCAGCTTTTATCAGAGGGAATAGAGGAATTTGAAAAGCTGGGAGCCGTGTATCTGCCGGGAGAGTGGGAGCATCTGAGGGTTCTGAGTGCCCCTAAGGTGGCTGTGGGAGTGCGCACTATGGGAGATTGGCTGGAATTGACCTTGGACTTGGGGGATCTAAACGGGACAGATCTGGCCAAGATCTTAGATGCCTACCGTCAGAAGAAGTCTTATTATCGCCTGAAATCCGGAGAATTTTTGAAATTAGAGGAAAATGGGCTTCTGACAGTGGCCCGGATGGTAGATGGCCTGGCGGTTTCTAAGGGGGAATTGCAGAAACGAAAGGCCAGGGTTCCCAGATACCGGGCGCTTTACTTAGACAGCATGTACCGGGAATATGGGGAGATCCGTCTGCATGGGGATCCGGAGTATAAGTCGGTAGTCCGGGGGATGAAGTCTGTGGAGGACAGTGATTTTGAGATACCGGCTCCATTTTCCACAATCTTAAGAGGATATCAGAAGACCGGATTTCAATGGCTGAAATCCTTGGATACATGGGGATTTGGCGGGATACTGGCAGACAGCATGGGACTGGGAAAGACAGTGCAGATGATCAGCATTCTGTATGAGGAGTCATTAAAAGGGGATGGAAGCACATCCCTGATCCTCTGCCCTGCATCGCTGGTCTATAATTGGGAGCTGGAGATCAAGCGGTTTGCACCGTCCCTTCAGGTTTTGGTGGCAGTGGGAAGTGTCCAGGAACGGGAAGAGAAGCTTCTGCACATGAGAGAGTATCAGGTGGTGATCACATCCTATGATCTTCTCAGAAGAGACATCGGCTGTTATGAGTCTATGGTATTTCGGTATCAGGTCATTGATGAGGCCCAGTATATCAAGAATCCTTTAACCCAGAATGCCAAAGCAGTGAAGGCAGTTCGGGCCATCACCCGGTTTGCCTTAACGGGAACCCCTGTGGAAAATTCTTTAAGCGAGCTGTGGAGTATTTTTGACTATCTGATGCCGGGATTTCTCCATACTTACCAGAAGTTTAAAAAAGTATATGAGATTCCCATTGTGAAAGAAAAAGATCCGATAGCCCTGGCACAGCTTCAGAGGATGATACGTCCGTTTATTCTGAGACGGTTGAAATCTCAGGTGTTAAAAGAACTTCCGGAGAAGCTGGAGACTGTGGTCTACTCAAGGATGGAAAAGAAGCAGAAAGAACTTTATCTGGCGGGAGTCTGGAACTTAAAGAAAAGCCTGGAAGGAGACAATAAGATTCAGATTTTGTCCGCCCTTACCAGATTACGGCAGGTATGCTGTGATCCCAGGCTGATCTATGAGAATTACAAGGCGGGCTCTGCCAAGCTGGAGACCTGTATGGAGTTAATCAACTCTGGCGTAAGTGCAGGACACAAGATCCTTCTGTTTTCTCAGTTTACATCCATGTTGGAATTGATCGGGGAGCGGCTTGCCAGAGAGAATATCCGGTTTTACCGGCTGACCGGCGAGACGCCGAAAGAGAGCCGGCTGAAGATGATTCAGGCATTCCAGAAGGATGACGTGCCTCTGTTTCTTATTTCTTTGAAGGCAGGGGGAACGGGCATCAATCTGACGGCGGCGGATATGGTGATACACTATGACCCATGGTGGAATGTGGCGGCTCAGGAGCAGGCCACAGACAGAACCCATCGCATCGGACAGGATAAGCAGGTGACTGTGTTTAAGCTGATCACCAAGGATACCATAGAGGAGAATATTATGAAACTGCAGGCAGCCAAACAAGCACTGGCAGATCAGGTGGTGGCAGAAGGAATGGTTTCCCTGGGAAGCCTAAGTCGGGAAGAATTGCTGGAATTAGTGCAGCGCTAAGGTGCCGGCGGACCGTTCACACCGATTCGTATACGAGGGAGAGAAGAATATGGAATTTCGGCATGAAGTGGTCATCCCCAATGATGGCCTGCCCTTTAAGCTGTTTATTTTTGAGGGAAAAGACGGGAATTACAAGGTGGGGAAGCACTGGCATCAGTCGGTGGAGATCTTCCTGGTGACAAAAGGCACCATTGACTTCTATGTGAATTCCCATTATGTTCCCCTTAAGGAGAGAGCATTTATCATTGTCAATTCCAATGAAATCCACTCTATCGACTGTCCTGATCCCAACAACACCATAGTCCTGCAGATTCCGGCAGGCGTGTTTGACGACTATAAAGGTGAGATGCCGTATATTAGTTTTGGATCTGGAGGCGAGGAGGCGAATCAGGCGCTTATGAACCTGGTGGAAGAGATGTACCAAGTGTACGAAGCCAGGGCCTATGGATATGAGTGGAAAGTTAAAAGCCTATTTTATGAGTTGCTTTATCTGATGCTGACAGCTTTTAAGCAACAGGGAATGGATGACACGGTGATCAAGCAGAAGAGGCATTTGGATAAGCTTTCTGAGGTAACCGGATATATGAAAGAGCACTACCGGGAAGAGTTGAGCTTAAACCAGGTGGCGGATCATTTTGGCTTTTCTCCCACCTACTTATCCAGGATCTTCCAGAAATACGGGGAGGTGAACTACCGGACTTATCTGTTGGATCTGCGGGTAAAGTATGCGGTGAGAGAGATGATGAATACAGACCATGGAATCGGAGAAATTGCCTTGAACCACGGGTTTCCTGATAGCAGGGCGTTCGCCAAGGCGTTTAAGAAGCGGTACGGGTGTTTGCCCAGTGACTACAGGAAGGAAAAATGAATGAATTTGCATTGTGGAAAAAACAAATAAAAGGCAAGAAAGTGCTATTACAAAGGCAACTAAAAGCATGTCTTTTCTGTGGGAGTTATGGTATAATTTCAACAGAGATTATACCAGCGTCGCTTCGTGTACGAGCAGAGGGAGGACATGGTATAATATTAGTAAGTAAAAACAGGAGGTGTTACAGCAATGAACTATTTAATCGGTATTGATGTGGGAACATCTGCAACCAAGACGGTGTTGTTTGATGAGAAGGGAACGGTGGTCTCTTCTGTTTCCCAGGAGTATCCCCTCTATCAGCCTCACAACGGATGGGCGGAGCAGAAACCGGAGGACTGGAGGGATGCGGTTTTAGCGACCCTGAAGGCAGTGGTTGAGGAGTCAGGCGTATCCGGTGAGGATGTAAAGGGAATCGGTATCTCCGGACAGATGCACGGCCTGGTGATGCTGGATGAGGCTGGAGAGGTGATCCGCCCGTCCATTATCTGGTGCGACCAGAGAACCGGGGCGGAGGTGGAGGATATGCTTTCCATCATGCCAAGGGAGAGATGGATCGAGATCACAGCCAATCCGCCTCTTACCGGATGGACTGCAGCCAAGATTCTGTGGGTGCGGAAGAATGAGCCGGAGAACTATAAGAGATGCCGCCATATCCTTCTTCCCAAAGACTATATCCGTTACATATTGACCGGTGAGTTTGCCACCGAGGTGTCAGATGCCAGCGGTATGCAGCTTCTGGATGTGGCCGGCCGGTGCTGGTCCAAGGAGGTTCTTGAGAAATTGGACATCCCGGAAGCGTGGCTTGGGAAAATGTATGAGTCCTGTGAGGTGACAGGACAGCTGCTTTTCCAGGTGGCAGAGGCTACAGGGCTGACAACGGACACCAAAGTAGTGGGCGGCGCAGGGGACAATGCGGCCGCAGCCGTAGGAACTGGCGTAGTAAAGGACGGAACTGCATTTACCACTATCGGAAGTTCTGGTGTGGTGTTTGCACACAGCAGCCAGATGACCATTGATCCAAAGGGGAGAGTTCATACTTGCTGTTGCGCAGTGCCAGGTGCATGGCATGTGATGGGAGTGACCCAGGGTGCCGGGCTGTCTCTTAAGTGGTTTAAGGATAATTTCTGCCAGGATTATGTGGCCAGGGCTGAAGAAGCCGGGGTGGATGTGTATGATTTGATTAATCAGGATATTGAGAAGATTCCTGTGGGAAGCGATCGGCTGGTGTATCTTCCCTATCTGATGGGGGAGAGGACGCCTCATCTGGATCCGGACTGCAGAGGCGTATTCTTCGGCTTGTCTGCGATTCACACCAAGGCTCATCTTTTGCGTGCAGTGATGGAGGGCGTGTCCTATTCCCTGTCGGATTGCAATGATATTCTTAAGGAGATGGGGGTTCAAGTTGATCAGATGATGGCCTGCGGAGGCGGCGGAAAGAGTCCGATCTGGAGGCAGATGCTTTCGGATCTGTATGACTGCCAGGTGAAGACCGTACACCAGTCGGAGGGACCGGCTCTTGGAGTGGCAATTCTGGCCGGAGTAGGCTGCGGGATCTATGAGAGTGTGGAGAAAGCTTGTGAGGAATTGATTTCAGTAAATAAGTGCAGCGAGCCGGCAGCAGATGATGTGAAGAAGTATTATGCATATCATCAGTTGTACAAGAGGCTGTATGGAAATCTGAAGGATAGCTATAAGGAACTGGCAACGCTGTAATTATAGAAGATGTTTTGTACACTGATTCAGTAAGCCTGCATGTGCCCGGCTGCCGGCACACTTCCGCACAGAAAGGCCTGGCGGGCACATTGGGCATATCTGAACTTATGCCGCTTTATGGGCGTATGAACCCTCCGGGGATGCAAAAAGCGGATATTTTGGCGCTGTACGGTCTGCGCAGCGAGTGCGCAGACCTACAGCAAGAATTTGATACTTTCATAGTAATAGAGAGAACAGGAGGAGATTGGCTTGGAGATTAAGAAGGTGACAGATCCTGCATTTAAGGCCTACGGCAAGGTGATTGAGGGGTATGACTGCCAGGAACTTTTGAGGGCCATGGAGAAGACGCCGCTTCCGGAGGATGTGATCTATGTGGCATCAGTGGAGGAGCTGGAGGCTCTTTCGGTGGCAAAGGATATGGAGCGGAATCTGTATGGGCAGATGCCGATTCAGGTGGGATACTGCAATGGGCACAATAAGAAGCTGAATGCCCTGGAGTATCACAGAAATTCAGAGATCAATGTGGCGGTGACCGATCTGGTTCTGCTTCTTGGGAGACAGCAGGACATCCAGGAGGACAATACCTATGATACCAACCTGGTGGAGGCATTCCTGGTTCCCAAGGGAACGGTGATTGAGGTATATGCCACAACCCTTCACTATGCACCCTGCCACGTGGAGGAAGGCGGATTCCGGTGTGTGGTGGTTCTTCCAAAAGATACCAACACAGACATGGAGGAGATTCGGGAGATTTTCCCAGAGGATAAGCTTTTATTCGCCAAGAATAAGTGGCTGATCGGACATGAGGAGGGCGGCCTGCCAGAGAATGCATGGATCGGTCTTAAGGGAGAGAATGTAAGTATAAAATAAAAATGGAGGATAACTATCATGAACAATTTACCTGTTGTGAAATTGGGAATCGTGGCAGTCAGCAGAGATTGCTTCCCGGAGTCTTTATCGGTTAACAGAAGGAAGGCCTTGGTTGAGGCCTATGCAAAGAAGTATGACAAGTCCAACATCTATGAGTGCCCTATATGTATCGTGGAGAGCGAGATTCATATGGTACAGGCTTTGGAGGATATCAAGGCTGCAGGGTGCAATGCTTTGGCGGTTTATCTTGGCAACTTTGGCCCGGAGATCTCTGAGACTCTGCTGGCAAAGCATTTTGACGGCCCTGTGATGTTTATCGCGGCGGCTGAGGAGAGCGGAGACAGCTTGACTCAGGGAAGAGGCGACGCTTACTGTGGTATGCTGAATGCCAGCTACAACTTAAAACTGCGCAACGTAAAGGCTTATATTCCGGAGTATCCGGTGGGAACTGCACAGGAGTGCGCGGATATGATTGAGGAGTTCCTTCCGATTGCCAGGGCTTTGGTAGGGCTTTCCCAGTTAAAGATCATTACCTTTGGTCCCAGACCTTTAAATTTCCTGGCCTGCAATGCACCGATCAAGCAGCTTTACAACCTGGGGGTTGAAGTTGAGGAGAACTCGGAGTTAGATCTGTTTGAAGCATTCAATAAGCACGCCAATGACCCAAGAATTCCAGACGTGGTAAAGGATATGGAGGCAGAGCTTGGTAAAGGCAACTTAAAGCCAGAGATTCTGCCGAAGCTGGCTCAGTATGAGATCACCCTTCTTGACTGGATTGAGGCTCATAAGGGATACCGCAAGTATGTGGCAATCGCAGGTAAATGTTGGCCGGCATTCCAGACACAGTTCGGGTTCGTTCCATGTTATGTAAACAGCCGTCTGACTGGTATGGGAATCCCGGTTTCCTGTGAGGTAGATATCTACGGAGCACTGAGCGAGTTTATTGGAACCTGTGTAAGTCAGGATGCAGTGACCCTTCTGGATATCAACAATACGGTTCCGGATGATATGTACGATTCGGATATCAAGGCAAGTTACAATTATGCCCATCAGGAGACCTTTATGGGCTTCCACTGCGGCAACACCAACTCCAAGAAGCTGTCTTCCTGCTCTATGAAGTATCAGATGATCATGGCCAGATCTCTTCCGGAGGAAGTAACCCAGGGAACCTTGGAAGGAGATATTATCCCAGGCGATATCACGTTCTTCCGCCTGCAGAGTACGGCAGACAACCAGTTAAAGGCCTATGTGGCCCAGGGCGAGGTGCTTCCGGTGGCTACCCGTTCCTTCGGCGGTGTAGGGATCTTCGCTATTCCGGAGATGGGTAGATTCTACCGTCATGTGCTTTTAGAGAAGGGGTATCCTCATCACGGAGCAGTTGCATTCGGACACTTTGGAAAGGCACTGTTCGAGGTCTTTAAGTATCTTGGCGTAGAGGATATCGGATTCAACCAGCCGAAAGGGATGCTGTATCCGTCTGAAAATCCATTTGCAGGAAGATAATGGATTGAGGGAAAGAAAGGAATTCAGATAAGAGAAGGAGAACGGAAAGAATGAAAACAGTGCAAGAATCTGCAGTGAATGCAATCCGTGTGCTATCTGCCGATGCCATCCAGAAGGCAAAATCCGGTCATCCGGGTCTTCCACTGGGGGCGGCATCTGCAGCCTATGAGTTGTGGGCCAATCACATGAACCACAATCCGGCGGATCCTGACTGGCCAGACCGTGACCGGTTTGTGCTGTCCGGAGGCCATGGATCCATGCTTTTGTATTCCCTGCTTCATTTGTTCGGATATGGAAACCTGTCTAAGGAAGATTTAACCCAGTTTCGCCAGTTTGGTTCCATGACTCCAGGCCATCCGGAGTACCGCCACACAGCAGGAGTGGAAGCAACCACAGGACCTTTGGGGCAAGGGATGGCCATGGCAGTGGGTATGGCTATGGCAGAATCCCATCTGGCAGCTGTATTTAACAAAGAGAGTTATCCAGTGGTTGACCATTACACTTATGTGCTGGGGGGCGACGGCTGTATGATGGAGGGAATCTCCTCTGAGGCCTTTACTCTGGCAGGGACTCTTGGCTTGGGAAAAC
>JAETTS010000098.1 GCA_021769025.1 Enterocloster bolteae | reverse complement strand
ATGGCGGATGTGTATAAAGCCAGATGCCACAAGTTGAACCGACTGGTGGCAGTTAAGGTTTTAAAGGAAGAGTTTAGCAATGATGCTGGTTTTGTCAGCCGGTTTCAGATGGAAGCCCAGGCGGCAGCCAGGCTGTCCCATCCCAATATTGTCAATATCTATGATGTTGTGGATGAAGGCAATTTTCATTATATTGTGATGGAACTGGTGGAAGGTGTTACCTTAAAAAATTATATTGCCAAAAAAGGGATATTGGATATTAAGGAAGCTGTGGGGGTTGCCATTCAGGTCGCCCAGGGAATCGCAGTGGCTCATGAACATCAGATCATACACCGGGATATTAAGCCGCAGAATATGCTTATATCCAGAGATGGCAAGGTAAAGGTGGCAGATTTTGGGATCGCCAAAGCAGCGACCGGGCAGACCACCACTATGGCTGCCATGGGCTCGGTTCATTATATCTCTCCGGAGCAGGCCAGAGGCGGATACAGCGACTCCAGAAGCGACATCTACTCCCTGGGAATCACCATATATGAGATGGTGACCGGCAGGGTTCCGTTTGCCGGGGACAATACCATTGCTGTGGCGCTGGCTCATTTGGAGGAGCCTATTGTCCGGCCAAGCGTCTATAATCCGGCAGTTCCAGTCAGTCTGGAGAATATTATCTTAAAATGTACGGAGAAGAAGCCGGAACATCGGTATTCTACTACTGCAGAGGTGATTGCCGATTTAAAGCGCTCCCTGATCTATCCCAATGAGGATTTTGTGACCAGGACATCGGATCAGGACTTTGGCGGCGAGACCGTCACCATCAGTGACCGGGAATTAAATGCAATCAAGGTGGGGCAGAAGAATTATCACACCGGTGGTTCCCTTTCCGGAGGCTATGAGGCGGCTCCGATTCAGAATATAGAGTATTCCAATGAGAAGTATCCAGACAGAGGGTATTCAGATCGGGAGTACACCAGCCGGGAGTATTCGGACAGAGGGTATCCGGGCCGGGACTATCCGGACAGAGATTACGAAGAACGGGACTATGAAGGCCTGGGCTACGAAGACCGAGATTATCCTAATCACCGGGAATATAACCGGTCTCCTCACAATGATGTAAATCCAAAACTGGAGCGGATCATGACTGGTGTAGGTATTTTGGCAGCCATTTTAATTGTCGCCTTGTTAGTCTTTGTGTTTGTTCGGCTGGGAGGCGTGTTCAGTCTTGGCAGCGGCAACAAGCCAACCACCATTCAGACAGAAACCGTTCCGGTTCCGGAGGAAAGCACCTTAAGTGATACAGAGGTGTATATGCCGGATGTCCTGAACTTGCCGGTTGACATTGCAAGGGATAAATTGAAAGAATCAACCCTTGTTATGAATATTGTAGACTATGTAGACTCTGATACAGTGGAGAAGGATTATGTGCTTTCTCAGGATATTCCGGAGGGAAGCGTGGTAAAGAAATATTCAACCGTAGATGTCTATGTCAGCAATGGAAGCGATCTGGTGGATCTGACTCCTTTAAATCTTATTGGGATGAACGGGGAGGCGGCAAAACTTTTATTGGAGCAGTATAAGTTAAAACCGGTTCTTAATCAGGAAGCCCACGACAGCATACCAGAAGGGCAGGTAATTCGCTATGAACCTGCTTCGCCTCACATTCCAAGGGAAGGAGAAACGGTTACCCTTTTTGTCAGTACAGGCCCTACCCGTGCGGTGCCGGATCTGCGGGGGCTTACAGAGGAAGATGCCATCAACCGTCTGGCAGCTGCAGAGTTGAATCCAGGGCAGGTAACCTCTCAGAATGACGATACTGTGCCGGAAGGCCATATCATCAGCCAGGAGTTTGAGGCCGATACTATGTTGAAGGCAGGCACGTCCGTCTCTTATGTTGTAAGCCTTGGCCCTAAAGGAAAGCGGTTTATCGGTGCAATCCGTTCTACGTTCCAGTTGCCGCCCAGCGAGATGCCCATCCAGGTGGATGTAATCGTGCGGTTAAAACAGGATTATAATGGGGAGGCTACCTATACGACGTTGATGGAGACAAGAACCGTTCACAGCGGAGATGTGCTTTCCATTGATTATCCAAACATAGAAGGAATCTCCGGACTAAGTTATGGGGAAGTGGAAGTGGTCAGTGTCGCAGACGGAATGGTGCTGCAAAGTTATCCAGTGGCATTTTTTGAGACAGAATGAGGCAGATGTGTGACAGGGAAAATCATAAAGGGAATTGCAGGATTTTATTATGTGTATGGGGAAGATCATCAGGTATATGAATGTAAGGCCAAAGGAATCTTCCGGAACCGAAGCATCAAGCCTTTGGTCGGGGATGATGTAGAGATTGCTGTGTTAGGCACACAACCGCCGGAAGGGAATATTGACAAGGTTCTTCCCAGAAGAAGCATGTTGATACGGCCGGCTGCAGCTAATGTAGATCAGGTGCTGGTGGTCTTTGCCCTGGCAGATCCGGAACCAAACTTAAATCTTCTGGATCGGTTTCTGGTGATGGTAAAACGGCTTGGAATTCCGGCGGTTGTTGGTTTTGGCAAGATGGATCTATCGGACGAGAACAAGGCAGAGAACTATCGGATGATTTATGAGTCTGCCGGGTATCCGGTGGTATGCTTCAGTACCTATGAAGATTATGGAATCACAGCGGTGCAACAGATATTGAAAGGAAAAACCACGGCGCTTGCAGGGCCCTCCGGAGTGGGGAAATCCTCTCTGATGAACCGGATTCTGCCAAATGCGCAGATGGAGACTGGGCGCATCAGTGAAAAAATAAAGAGGGGCCGACACACCACAAGGCATTCAGAGTTGTTCTGCACAGAGCCGGGAACATATCTTATGGATACACCTGGATTTAGTTCTGTTTTTGTGGAAGATATGGAAGAACAGGAGTTAAAAGAGTATTTTCCGGAATTTGAGTTGTATGAGGATCATTGTCGTTTTTCCGGATGTGTTCACATAGGAGAAACGGTTTGTGGGGTTAAGACTGCGGTGGAAGAGGGGAAGATCAGTAACAGCCGTTATGGAAACTACCAACTGTTTTATCAGGAACTAAAGAATAAAAGGAGATACTGATATGATTATTTTGGCGCCCTCTGTTTTAGGGGCAGATTTTAAGAATCTGGAAAGCGAGCTTAAGGCCGTCAGCAGTGCCGGAGCCCAGTATGTTCATCTGGATGTGATGGACGGTGATTTTGTACCCAGCATTTCATTTGGCATGCCTCTTATTTCTTCTATCCGAAGCTGTACGGATCGAGTCTTTGATGTCCACATGATGGTGCGGGAGCCTTATCGGTATATTAAGGAGATCTGTCAATGTGGGGCTGACCTGGTTACAGTGCATGCTGAGGCTTGCGGACATTTAGACTCCACCATAAAGGTGATCCGTAAAAACGGGGCAAAAGCAGGAGTCGCCATCAATCCCAGCACGCCTATCAGTGTCATTGACCTGATCCTGCCTCAGGTGGATATGGTTCTGGTTATGACTGTAAACCCTGGTTTTGGCGGACAGGAACGGATCCCCTATACCTTGGATAAGGTGCGTCGCCTTAGAAAGCGCTGCCAGGAACTAGGACTTTCTATGGATATTCAGGTGGATGGTGGTGTAACCCTTGACAATGTCCGTGAATTTCTGGATGCAGGTGCCAATGTGATCGTCTCTGGATCTGCAGTCTTCAAGGGAGATGCAGCGGCAAATACCCGACGCTTTTTTGAGATTTTTCAAGACTATGCAAAGGGAAGCAAAACACAATGAAGGCAGAAACAAGGGAGACAGAGAAAAAAGGATTGATTCTAACCGGCGGAAGGTTTGATTTGGCTTTTGCCGGTTCTTTTTTGCAACAGGAAACCATGGATTGCGTGGTCTCTGTGGATGGCGGCTTAACTTATACAGAACAACTGGGACTGATTCCCACGGCTATTGTGGGAGACTTTGATACGATTGACCCTCGGATCCTGGAACGATACCGAAACATGCCAGGGATTCTGTGGGATGTCCACAAGCCGGAAAAGGATGAGACAGACACGGAACTGGCCATCAACACAGCCCTAAAGCTGGGGTGCAGAAAACTGTTCCTTCTGGGAGCCACCGGCGGAAGACTGGATCATGAGTGGAGCAATCTGCACCTTTTAAAGCTGTGTCTGGATCTGGGAGTGGAAGCTTGTCTCATGGATAGGCAGAATAAGGTATATCTGCTTTCTAAAGGGAAAACCTTTTATCGCAGCTCGCTGTATGGAACCTATGTCTCGTTTCTTCCCTTGACCGAGCAGGTACAGGGAATTACCCTGACTGGGTTTAAGTATCCACTGTACAAGAAAAACATCCATATCGGAGCCGAAGCCGGCCTGTGCATCAGCAATGAGCTGGCAAAGGATGAGGCCAAGATTGTGTTCGAGGAAGGGATTCTCATCTGTGTGGAATCTAGGGACTAGTGTAATTACAGTGAATCCAAAACAAACTGGCATGGTTTAAAATTTGAAAACTGGCTATTTCTATCATTCCACTAGTGTGTTATCATGTGCTACATACAAGGCACACGCTACATACAAGACACACAAGGAGGAATGGACTTATGAATGAAAAAAATGAAAAGGTATATAAGATTGTGATTACCGGATTGATGGCGGCTCTTTGCTATGTGGCATTTACATTTTTGAAGATTCCGATCCCCACCTTTGGCGGTGATATGGTGGCCCTTCATATCGGCAATGCATTCTGTGTTCTGGCAGCCCTTCTGTTAGGCGGCGGCTATGGCGGTATTGCTGGTGCACTGGGGATGACGATTGCGGATCTGTTGGATCCAGCCTATGTGACCAGCGCTCCGAAGACCTTTCTTTTGAAATTCTGTATTGGATTGATTGCAGGCCTGGTCGCACATAAAATTGCACACATTACTCAGGATCATGACAGCAAATATGTGTTTAAGTGGTCCCTCATCGCTTCCATTGCAGGTCTTGGATTCAATGTAATTATGGATCCAATCGTAGGATATTTCTATAAAAATTACATTCTGGGAGTAGAATCTTCCGCTGCCAAAATCATGTCCACCTGGGCTGCCGGAGTTACGTTTATCAACGCGGTTGCCGGAACCATTGTTGTGGTAGTGGTGTATATGGCGGTAAGGCCAGTCTTAAAAAAGGCAGGGCTGTTCTTCCATATTCCCTCGTAAAAGGATTGGTTTGGGTTCCACATACCTTCTTCCATGCCGCGAAATTGTTTATTGCATTCAGTACCATTCTGATGTATAATCACACAAGATCAAGCAATTCACTGCTTTTATTGTGATATGTTATTAATTTTGTGGCAGGAGGAAGAACATGTTAGATTTAAAGTTTGTAAGAGAAAATCCAGAGGTAGTAAAGCAGAACATCCGCAATAAATTTCAGGAATCTAAGCTTTCCTTAGTAGATGAAGTCATCGATCTGGATGCTAAGAATCGGTCGGCAAAGGCCGAGGCAGACAATCTTCGCGCTTCCAGAAATAAATTATCCAAACAGATCGGACAACTGATGGGACAGGGTAAAAAGGAAGAGGCAGAGGCTGTCAAGTCTCAGGTTACAGCCAATGCGGCTCGTTTAGCTGAGTTGGAAGAGTTAGAGGCAAAACTGGAAGAAAAAATCTTAAAGATTATGATGACCATTCCCAATATCATTGATCCCAGCGTGCCCATTGGCAAAGATGACAGTGAGAATGTGGAATTGGAGCGTTTCGGCGATCCGGTTGTTCCGGATTTTGAGATTCCATACCATACGGATATCATGAAGAACTTTGACGGAATCGATCTGGATGCTGCTGGAAAAGTGGCTGGTAATGGCTTTTACTATCTGATGGGGGACATCGCAAGGCTTCATTCCGCGGTGATTTCCTATGCCAGAGATTTCATGATTGACCGTGGCTTTACCTACTGCGTACCGCCTTTTATGATCCGCAGCAATGTGGTGACAGGCGTTATGTCATTTGCAGAGATGGATGCTATGATGTATAAGATTGAGGGAGAAGACCTGTACCTGATCGGAACCAGTGAACATTCCATGATCGGTAAATTTATTGATACCATCACGAAGGAAGAGGAACTTCCCAAGACCATGACCAGCTATTCTCCATGTTTTCGCAAAGAGAAAGGTGCCCACGGAATTGAAGAGCGGGGAGTATACCGAATTCACCAGTTTGAGAAGCAGGAGATGATCGTTGTCTGCAAGCCGGAGGAGTCTCCCATGTGGTATGAGAAACTTTGGAAGAATACCGTAGATCTGTTCCGGTCTCTCGATATTCCGGTTCGTACTCTGGAATGCTGTTCTGGAGATCTGGCGGATCTGAAAGTAAAATCCTGCGATGTGGAGGCGTGGTCTCCCAGACAGAAGAAGTATTTTGAGGTAGGTTCTTGCTCCAACTTAGGCGATGCCCAGGCACGCCGCTTGAAGATCCGTGTGGACGGGCCAGATGGCAAATATTTTGCCCACACATTAAATAATACGGTGGTTGCTCCGCCTCGTATGTTGATTGCATTTCTGGAGAATAATCTGCAGGAAGACGGCAGTGTTCGGATTCCTGTGGCTCTGCAGCCATATATGGGCGGAAAGACAGAACTTCGGAAAAAGTAAGAATAGTGCGCCTGTTTTCGATTCTCTTTTGAAAGAAAACAGGCGTATCGTTTACCCTTTTTTAAGCTGTCTTTTTATGTTACTTTTGCGTTTCTGCTATCTCCTTTGGTAACTTTTTTGGATCAGCTAAAAGAGAGTAGTTGGTGTGGTAAATGACAAAACCAGGAGCTCCTCCAGCTGTTTTTTTAACATGTTTTCTCTGGATATAGTCGATTTCTACTTTATCATTGTTTCGGCCCTTGGAATAATAGGCGGCTAAAGCCCCCGCCTCCTCGAAGACCCGATCCGGAAGTTCCTGGCCTTCTGTCTTGACAATCACATGAGATCCAGGAATTCCTTTGGCGTGGAACCACCAATCATTACCAGAGGCAAGCTTAAAGGTAATCTCTTCATTCTGATAATTGTTTTTCCCTACGTAGATGTGAAAGCCATCGGAAGACAAGTAGTGGAAGGGACGGCTGGTGATCTTAGGCTTTTTATTTCCGGCAGCCCGGCGGCGAATATAGCCGTATTCAATCAACTCCTCTTTGATTGGAACCAGATCGTCTTCTTTTAATGCAATGTCCAGGGCAGTGCTGACTGATTCCAGATGCTCAATTTCTTTTGAAGTCCCTTCGGTTAATTCTGTAAGAGCCTCAAAGGTTCGTTTCAGCTTGTTGTATTTATCAAAATATCTCTGTGAATTTTCTTTGGCAGTCAATTGGGGATCCAGAGGGATCTTTATTTCCTCATTAGTATAGTAATTCAGGCATGTTAATTCTTTTTCTCCCCCCTGCAACTCATATCCGTAGGTATTTAATAGTTCGCCATATACCTTATATTTATCTCGTTTTTCTGTATCTTTCAGCTGCTTTTTCTGAAGGTCATACTTTTTATAGTTACGTTCCAGGGCCGTCTGGACAATCTTGCGCAAGTCCACTGATTTTTGACGGATTCTGGTTATGGCATTTTTGGATGCATAATATGTCTCCAAAAGCTGACTGATCGACGAGAAGGCATGAACCTGATAGTCACTTCCAGCCATACAGGTAAGGGGAAGAGAAGAAAATTCTACAGGTTCCTCCCGGCGGTATAGGACATTGGGGGAAAAATGACCTTCCTTCACATCCTCCATCATAAGCGCCAAGGTATGATGAAGATGAGTGGATTCTGCTTCAGACAGTTCATTGGCTGAACGATCGCCGTCAATGGAAGCTAAGTGGCACAGTTCAGTTCCCATAATTGGACTGATTCCTGTCAATTTCAGATACAATGCTTTCTGAATCGGAGCCGGAGTACTGCCAATCACATTCTGAAACGATGTAAGAGATATATGAAGGGGATCCTCTTTGTCCATCGTATGGGGGATAAAATAGTTTCTTCCTGGAAGCACTTCCCGGACAGAGCTTATCTGGGCAGATACATGTTTGATACTGTCCAGGATGGTTCCATCTTCCTTACAGAAAATAATATTGCTGTGCTTGCCCATAAGCTCCACGATCAAGCGTTTGTGACAGATATCCCCCAATTCATCCAGGTGTTCAATCTTAAACTCAATAATCCGTTCCAGACCAGGCTGTATAACCTCCAGAATTCTTCCGGTTCCAATATGCTTGCGCAGAAGCATACAGAAGTTTGGTGCAGTTAATGGGCTAGGCTTATTGTTTTCCGTAAAATAGATTAAAGGAAGG
>JAETTS010000097.1 GCA_021769025.1 Enterocloster bolteae | reverse complement strand
ACCTTCTCCATACTTTTCAATCATCTGGTCCAAAAGAACGGTAACCAGGGACTTATCATGCTGGAACATCTGGGTAACGCCCGGAAGCTTCTGATACTCTCCGTCGGAGTAGAACTGTGTGTCAAAGGTAACAATCTTCATATCCGGATACTGCTCTGTGATTTCCTTAAGAAATACATAGGAACCGTCCTGATTGCCGTGGCTGACCAGCAATCCGTCATATCCTGCGGATGCGCAGGTACGGATGGTATCCTGCCACTTGTTGAAGTCACCGTCACAGAAGAAGAAATCAAACTTTACATCCAGGGCATCGCAAAGAGATGCACAGGAATCTTTCCACATCTGGAAAATAGTTGCGGAAGGCAGAAGCATGATATAGGCCACCTTCTTGCCTGCCACCGGATTCTCTGCTGCAGCCGGCGCCGCTGTGGTATCTGCCGCTGCCTCTGCTGCCGTGGTCTCCGCCGCTGCTGCGGTGGTTTCTGCCGCCTTAGTCTCTGCTGCCGTGGTGGATGAACCTCCCGAGCCTCCGCAGCCTGCCAGCAAGGATGCTGCCATAGCAGCCGCTGCAATTACGCTGACAACTTTTTTCATTTTTCTCATTTACTCTTTCCTCCTTTTTGTTATTGATATTGTTTACTAAACAATATGTGTGCCTCGTTCTTTGTGTTAACTAAATAGTACAACGATTTTTCTTCAATGTCAATATGTCTTTGGTGTTTTTGTTATAATTTTCCATAAATTATTGTTTTTATTGTGCATTTTAATTGTTCAAATCAATAAACGACCCTATTTTAGCCGTTTTTGTATTTATTTTTGTTTAGTAAACATTCAATTTTATATATTGAATTGACCCAGTTTCAACCCTGTGTTATAATTCAAATTATAGTATGATTAGTAAAACACATGGATTGTTCAATTATGTTTAATTTAATGTCTGCAATCCGGAAAGAGAGATTTCATATGACCGTCAGAGAGCTGGCCAAGCAGATTGGCGTTTCACCCGCAACCATTTCCATTGTGTTAAACGGAAAAAAGGGAGTCAGTGAGGATACACGAAAGAAGGTGTTGGATGCGGTAAAAGCCTGCCAGTACATGCCTCCTGCCCGTAAGCCCAAAAGCGGCAAGAACGTGCTCCTGGTAAAATACTATAAAAGCGGTATGCTGGTGGAGGAAAATCAGGGATTCATCTCCATGATTATTGATTCCATCGAGGAACAGCTCCGCGCGGAGCAGCTGGGTATGACCATGACCGTGGTCAAAACCGGTTTAAAGTCAGCCCTTGATTCCATTGATTACAGCAAATACTGCGGGATGTTCCTCATTGCAACCGAGGTAATGCGGGATGAATTTTCAGCCCTTGATTCCATTCCCATCCCCTTTGTGGTGGTGGACAACACCGTCCCCAACCATTACTGTAGCAGTGTATGCATGAACAATGCCGAAAATGTCCACATCGCCCTCCAGTACTGCAAAGAATGCGGACATACCGAATTGGGCTACCTGGGCAGTACCACCGGGGCAGAAAACTTTAATGAACGGCACATAGCCTTTCTCAGATATGTAAAAGAATTGAATTTTCAGTTTGACTCTAAAAATGAGTTTCGTGTAAAACCCACCATGCTGGGTGCCCATGACGATTTTTTCAGAATACTGGATCAGAACCCGGTGCTTCCCTCCTGTTTTTTTGCGGAAAACGACACCATTGCCCTGGGCGCCATGAAGGCTCTGAAGGAAAAGGGATACAAAATTCCCAATGACGTATCCCTGATTGGCTTTGACGATATTCCCTATTCCTCCATAAGCTCTCCCACCCTGACCACCATTCATGTACAGAGAAAGATAATGGGTAAGCAGTCCGTCATCCAGCTGATGCAGCTCATAGAGGATCCCCGGTTCATGCCCATGAAGACCCAGATTACGGGAAAGCTGGTGGAACGCTCCAGCGTGAAATATCTGGCATAATCAGACAAAAATCTCCCGGTCTCTCAAACTTGAGGGACCGGGAGATTGTAAGTGCAGCCAGGTATTTGCTCCGTTTCTTTCTATGACACCTTATCCGGCTGGTTCTGTTTGCTTTTCCCCTTCAGGGATTTGGAGGCAGCCTTATGGTGGGCCTTGGCACTGCGCTTTTTCCGGCCGTCCTCCTTCTTCTGGGCCAGAAGCTCCACATCCTGGGCATCCGCCATTTTTGCTGTCTTCACAGCATAAAGGCGGTCATCCTCTGACTTTTTTACCCTTATTTTCCCTTTCACATATCCATGCTCAGGACATACGGCCAGACAGAAATAAAATCTCTGTCCATAGGGAAACCACCTGATCTTCTTGCGCAGCATCCTGCTGCATTTCACGCATTTCATATCTGTTATATCCTTATCTTTAAGGATATCTTCCCTGGAGTCAAATTCTCTGGACACATACTTGGAGTATTCCGGAAAATGCAGCCGGTATTCCTCAGCCTTATTCCTGGGAAGTCCGTAATAATCCACCGACACATAGGTTCCAAACGTCTCCATGTCCAGAACCGAAAGGATGCGGCCGGTATAATAGGCATCGTCCAGCGCCCTGTGAAAAGGCCTCTCCTCCTCCATTCCCTGAATCTGTACCGCCATATCAAGGGATACCTTGTTTTTTCCGTCCCCGTACTGAAGGCAGTAAAGCTTCTGGATATCCAGATATAGAAGGGGCCTGGGAAATGGGTTTGGAAGTTTATGATAAGCCATATTCCTCTGAAGCTCGGTCAAATCCATGGAGCCCCAGGTGCAGAAGCAGTACTCCTCTTCCCCGCACCAGGCAAGGAAACGGTTCATAACTACATCAAAGGGTTCTCCCTCCTGACGCAGCTCCGCCATATCCATGTGTGTTACTTCCGATATCTTAAAATGCATCTTTTTATAAACCTTGGGCCGGATCAGCTTGTGGAACGTTCCTGTCTGTTCAAAATTCCCGTTCAGCTTCACTGCTCCGATTTCTATGATTTCAAAGGGAAGATGCTCCACCGAATCTTCCTTCCCATTGGGACTTTGGTTCCATTCCAAATCAAAAACAATGTAATTCATCTTTTCATCCTGTCATTATACAATCTCAATTTACTTACCTATCTTACCATATCGGAAAGGATATGGAAAGGGGCTTTCTATGTCATTGATTCCCAGTATTGTCAATTCTGTCTCTGTTTCCACCGCGCTAATTGCAGCCTCATGCCATTAGCGAACATGTGGCAATGAATACCTTCCAGCAGGTGCCTGCCAATGATACTTTTTAATTGTTAACCAAAATTCTATTTTATGTTGACAATCAGCCGCTGACTCTCTATAATAAGTAAAATATAATGACAGATTTCAGAGAGGTATCCAATATGATAAAGCTCATACAAGCTGCCTGCCAATGGGGACAAAAGGATTTTGACGGGTGGGTGATTGGAAAGGCCCGGTATTGTATCCACAGCCATTCGGAACCTGTATCATGCGAATCCATACCCCAAAAGGCTGCTCGGGGATATGTCCTGTTGGAAACTACATCATATGATGCCTGCCGCCGGCCCTGCCAGTCTCTTGAAATCTGTCTGGTGGACATTAAGGTTCTCAGGGATTCCTGGGGGGCCAAAGCCTCTACTTTTCCTGCCAGCCAGGCTGCTTCCCCTCCCACTTCTGGGTGTATGGCATCTGGATGTATGCCGGGTCAGATGACTATGACCTTCCCCCAGAAATGTCTTGATCGCTTCCTGGCTGATTCCGGGGATTCCAACCCAATTCACCATGGGCCAAATGCAGTCATTCCCGGCCTGTGGATTCTCAGCCGGCTGGAGGAAATGTACAGCTCCCACAGACCTGCAGAAACTCTGTCCATACGGTTCCTGCGTCCTGTCCATACAGGCGGTTCTGTCCGTCTGGAACAAAAAAACAATATAGTAACAGGAACCATGGGCAGCGCTACCTGTTTTACCATGACCATTCACACATCAGACCAAACTCAAAAACGGAGGTAATCATGAACCAGAAATTCAACACCATGGAACTCACAAAAATGGCACTGCTGACTGCATTGATATGCGTTTCCGCTTATATTGTCATCCCCCTTCCATTCACACCGGCCAGCCTTACAGCCCAGACCCTGGTTGTCAACCTTATTGCACTGCTTCTCACTCCCAGGCAGGCAGCATTTACCATGGTCGTGTATATTCTTCTCGGACTGACTGGTCTGCCTGTATTCTCCGGCGCCATGGGCGGTCCCGGAAAACTGTTTGGCCCAACAGGAGGCTATATCATGTCATGGATTCCAGCTGTCATCCTCATGTCATGGTTAAAGGGAACATATTACAGCTTTAAGCGGTATTGCCTGGTGACCATTCTGGTGGGAATGCCGGTAATCTATCTGGTGGGAAGTGCGTATATGAAATTCATAACCGGAATGGACTGGGCAGCTACCTTTACAGCCGCCGTAATCCCGTTTATTCCCCTTGACATTTTTAAATGCTTTGCTGCCGCCCTGATTGCAAAGCCGGTGCAGATAAGTCTGTCAAACGCCCAGCGGGCACGTTAGGGGGACCTATATGGACAAGGTATTCATACTGGGCGGACTCCGCAGCTATATCGGCGTCAGAAACAGCGCATACCGGCATGTCCCCGCCGAGCATCTGGGAGCGGCTGTGTTAAAGGAACTGACCAACCGGTATCAGCCGTCAAAGATTGATATGATAATCTGCGGCAACTGTGTGGGAGGAGGAGGCAACATTACCCGCCTTATGGCGCTGGAAGCAGGACTTTCAGAATCCATTCCTTCCTTTACAGTGGACCTTCAGTGCGCTTCCTCCCTGGAGGCCGTCATAACAGCCGCCGCCAGGATACAGAGCGGTCTGGCTGATCTGGTAATTGCCGGAGGTTTTGAAAGCAGTTCCACCCAGCCCATGCGCTGCTATAACCCTAACCATCCATACGCTGCCGCCCATGATGATACTCTTTCCGGTAATCCTGCCGGCATTTGCAATGCCCACAGGACGGATCTTTCCCTGACATACAGCACTGCCAAATTTATTCCCGGCCCGCATCGTGAGGACGTGATGCTGCAGGGTGCGGAAAAGACTATATGCCATTATCATATAACCCCAGAAGAAATGGATGCCTGGGTGCTGGAAAGCCACAGGCGGGCGTACAGAACAGCCCGGGAAGGCCTTCTTGACGGCATTATTGTCCCTGTATATGGCCTTGCCCATGACGAGGGAATCCGCCCCCGCCTGAATCAGCGTCTGCTGGACCGGCTGCCCTGCGTCCTGAAGGATGGCCGGTATCTCAACGCTGCTAATGCCTGTACCATGAATGACGGGGCTGCATTCCTTCTTCTCTGCTCAGAACAGTATCTGAAAAAGCACAAACTCTCCTCCTGTTTCCGCTTTTCTAATGCCTGTACGGTTGGAGCTGACCCTCTTATGAGCCCTGCCTCCGTGCTTCCTGCTGTCAGGGGGCTTTTAGAACGCAGCGGACTCTCAATGGATGACATAGGAGCCATTGAGTGCAACGAGGCGTTTGCTGCCATTGATGTTCTCATCAACCGGGCGTATCCGGATAAGGCATCCCGTTACAATCCGTTGGGCGGCGCCCTGGCCTATGGACATCCCTATGGGGCTTCCGGTGCCATTATCCTTCTCCATCTTATGAGATCCATGGAGCTGTCAAAAAGCTGCCGGGGCATCTGCTGCGCGGCTGCCGCAGGCGGAATCGGAAGCGCCATTCTTTTGGAACGGTAATCAGTATCATCTCCCCAAATGTCATACGTCAAAAGGAGTCCTCCCATGAAACATTCTACGGATTATCTCTCTCTGATTCAGTCAATTCCTCCCCACAGGACAGCCCTGGTCGAAAACGGCCGGTTTTATACATACGGCATGCTTACCAGGGAAGCCTGCCGTATCCGTTCCCTGACCCCGGAACCGTCTGTGCCTTCCGCAGCATGGATCAGGGCAGCGTCTGTGCACGGCCAGCTGGTACAGTTTCTGGCGTTAAGCGGTACATCCCATATTCCTGTCATTGTGCCTGCGGACATGAAATATGTTCCTGAATCCCTTATAACTGAGGGAATCCCTGCCGGAGCCTGTATGGGAGTGCTTACCAGCGGTTCAACGGGTCAGCCCAAACTATGGTTCCGTACCCTGGATAGCTGGGCCTCCTTCTTTCCTACCCAAAATGCAATCTTTGGAATGACTGCCCAAACACGGCTCTTTGCTCATGGCAGCCTGGCATTCACCGGCAATCTGAATCTGTATCTGTCTCTTCTGTCACTAGGGGCATCCATCATCACTGCTTCCCATGTAAATCCTTTTGTCTGGTGCAGGGAAATAGAGCTTCACCATGCGGACGCCCTCTATCTCATCCCCTCCAAGCTCCGGCTCCTGGCAAAATATATCTCCCATCCCAGCCCTGATATCAAGACCATCCTGGCCGGTTCCCAGAGCCTTGGCCACGGGGATATAGTCCTTTTAAAAGCAGCCTATCCCAACAGCTGCTGTTTCCTCTATTATGGGGCCAGTGAACTGAGCTATGTCACCTGGCTGACAGACCAGGAAATGAATGATAATCCTGCCTGTATCGGCAAACCCTTTCCCGGCGTGGATGTAACCCTCCGTAACGGCGAAATCTATGTTGATACTCCCTATTCCGCCATAGGAATCACGGGACCTTACAGCGTTGGCGATATGGGCTATACAGACCATAAAGGTTATCTTTATTTTAATGGCCGTAAAGACAATGTATATAATATTCACGGAAGAAAAGTCTCAGCTGTAAAAATAGAAAATGCCCTGAACTCCCTGACTCAGATACAGGAAGCCGCTGTTATTCTTCAAAACAATGCCCTGCAGGCCCATGTTGTCCTCACAGTGCCCAATCCTTCCGGCCAGGATGCAGTTTCCCTGCGCCGTATTATAAAAAGGGGGCTGAATGATTATCTGGAATCCTGGGAAATTCCCAGAGATATTATATTCCATGAAAACCTTCCAAAAAACAACAGCGGAAAGACAGTCAAGAGACTGCTCTCCGCAAAAGAATAGATTGCTATTTAAGACTGAATTCATGGGCAGGCTTGTCATACTGCCTCCCGGTAACCACACTGGCTGTAAGGTCCGTGCAATTATATACAATGGACCACTGTGTGGCATTAAGACGTCCTGTTGTCTCAGACACATGCCAGTCCTTAGACGCAGCTTCCAACAGGTCCATAGCCTCCTGCTCATCCCTAACAATGCCGGCACATTCTCCCAATGCCTGTTCCAATATCTCATAACGGTCCTGTCCATTTCCAAAATTAAATTTCTTCTCTGACAGCAGGAAATTCGTTGCAGCCTGGTAATCTCCTTTTTTTCCGATAACTTCAAATTCATTATCAATATACTCTGCCACCGCACTGTTGCCCTGTGCATCTGCCAGCTGGAAGTGGTAGCAGCTCCCGGCCGACGAGTGCATGTCGTATTGTGCCAGTAGTTCCAGGGCCTCATCCACATTGGCGGCCTTATCCAGCATAAGACGTATAGCCGTGGTGGTGGTAATATCTGTCTTTCCCGTATCCTGGTTTGTAGGCTCATCGCCAATGCGCAGAACAGCCACCGCCAGCCCCTTTTCATTCACACCGTCCAAAGGGGCATAGGGCGCTGCCAGCGTTATAATTTTGCGTTTCAATGTATCCGGCAGCTTGTCCTCTCCAAACCCCAGAAATGCCAGGTTGACTGTTGACATGGAACGATAACCGTTGGCTGGCTCTGTTAATACGAACATGGCCGGCGAATACGTCAGATCAAAATTCCGGCCGAATATGCGGGCCCCGTCCTCTGTCTGTGCGCTGAAGGTAGAGCAGCCTAAGTCAGGAATAGAAAATTCCAGCGGAATTCCCTTTAACAGACGATTCGTCACAAATTCCACCAGCTCACTGTCACTGCTGGCCCCTGTCTCCAGAAATTCATCAAATCCATAATCCCCATCATACTTCATGGTATACAGCACATTGTCATCCACCTTTTTAAGCGAGTGCAACGTCTTTAACTCATGCCGGAACAGGAATGCCCCTCCTGCCGCTGCAATAAGAATCACCGCCGCCAGGCCTGCCAGTATAATTGACAGCCACCTTTTCATCTTCCTTGTCCTCATGGTATTGCCTCTCCCTGCTTTTTGTTTTTAACTAAAATAAAAAGAACCACATATACGTGATTCTTTCTGAGAGGCGACGACCGGAATCGGACCGGTGATAAGGGTGTTGCAGACCCGTGCCTTACCGCTTGGCTACGTCGCCATATTAACTTATAAATGACCCCAAGGGGA
>JAETTS010000096.1 GCA_021769025.1 Enterocloster bolteae | reverse complement strand
CTGTACGGTATGTCAGCACAAAAGCATGGAAACCCATCTCATTGAATCTGGCAGCAACTGGATAGCCTTCCGTCAAAGACCATACCGTTGCAAAACCGCCGCCGGCGCAGATCAGAACAAAAGGGGGTTCCTCCTCTTCTGTTAACTCCTTTTTTAACGGAGGAAAATGTACAATATTTACATGCTGTCTTCCCGGATGCCCGGACCGCTCTTCCTCATCATAAACCCGGTAGAAGCAGGGACCGTTCTCTGTTACCTGCAAAAGGCGGTTTATTCCATCCACCAAGCTGTCACCCAGTCCCCGTTCCATCTTGCTCCACTGATCTATAGGGATATTCTCACTTTTCGTAAGGGGATTTACCGGCCCTCCCACAAAATAAGGAGCAATCTCCTGAAGCTGGGGAATGCAGCTGATCTGTTTTACCGTCATCTGTTTTGTAATCTTCATGTCCTTCCTCCTCTGCAAACCCTCTTATTGTTTGGATTCATCTCTTCCTTCATTGTAAACCATCTTAAGCTTTTGGTCAATCTGCCCGATGTTTTCTTTAGAAAGGCCGGTATTGGACAGAACTTCCTCCAGAGTCCGGTATTTTATCATGGAACAAAATCCCTTCATACCGTCCTGTTTCGTCCTTTGGTACGCCATAGGTCCTATGGAAGCCGCCGTTCTCTCCTTATTTTCCTCCAGCCAAGCCGTCAGCGGCTTCATAACAGCCTCTGCTCCCTTACATTTCCACAGATATTCCATGGTGCACCGGATGGACAAACAGTCGTCATAATCGCCGGATACGTGGGGGCCGCAGACAGGTTCTGTCATAGCCAAATGTTTAAAATCACCCAATACTTCTTTCAGCCAGGCAATGCTGTCCGAAAAGAATATTTTTTAGAATATGCAGGCGACTTCTTTCACTGCCTTTATTCCTGCCAAAATCTCGGTGAAATCAGGGAACTGGCTAAGGTTATGCTTTTTCAGGAACAGGTACTCTGACAGCTAAAACCAAAATATTCTCACTTTTCCATCCTGACAGAATGCGCATTATAATCACATTTTTCACATTGTGCCAGTATATGGTCACTGTCATTTCTGTGAAAAATACCGGACCAGGCGCAGATACTCTGCAGGATGGGAACCACAGAATTTCCCTTCTCCGTAAGGCTGTATTCCACTCTGGGCGGCACCTCATCATAAGATTTCCGCTCCACAATATCATCCTGAATCAGTTCTTTCAGCGCCGCCGCCAGCACTGCATCCGTTATATTGGTCATCTCTTTCCTGATTCCGCTGTAACGCAGGATCTTTTTTTCGTTCAATACACAGATAATCCTGGGCTTCCATTTTCCTCCAAAAATCTCAAGCCCATATTCCAGCGGACAGCGAATATCCTGAACTATTTTCTTCTGATACATGATTTTCTCCTTTCCCTGCAGCTTCAGGCTGCTGCTTTCGATTGGCTCTCATTATATACTTTCCTCTCTTCACAAGCAAGTTACTATGAAATTTAATAGTTTATAATAAATTTGCTAATATCTTGTAGTTCAGAAGTCTATTTTCTATAATAGCCCCATCAAGCAAACAAAAAATCATTGATTTGGAGGTAAACTTATGTTAAACGAAAATGTCATAAAGGTATTGAAGGAAAATATGTGGGACCTGGCAACCTGCCATGACAACCAGCCTAATGTGGTTCCGGTGGCTTTTAAGGATGTAACCGAGGACGGCAGACTGGTGGTAGGTGATGTTTTCCTTGAGACTACATTAAAGAATATTCAGGCTAACAACGACAGAATCGCAGTTTCCGTATATGACGCCAAAACTCTGGAAGGCTATCAGATCAAGGGCACGGCGGAATATGCATCCGAAGGTCCTGTGGTTGATGCCTTCAAGGCTATGGTAGAAAAAATGTTCAACAAAGCGGCAACAGCGAAAGGAGCACTAATGATAACTCCTGAAAAAGTAATCGTCACTACCCCCGGTGCTGAAAACAAGAAAGAGTTGTAAGGCCTTACGACCCGCTAGACTGATAATGCCGCACCCCAAACTTCCAAAATACCAGGGCAGGGATCAAAAACCAGCACGCTCCCAGTGGAAGAAACATATACGCCAGGGATGTCCGCATTCCCAAAATGTAGAGCAGCGGGTAATACTGAATCAGGGCATAGGGCACAAAAAAGGTAGCAAATAACAGCATCTTCTCCCCGTAAATCCCTATGGGATATTTGCCAAATTCCCTTGCCCCATCCGTAAATACATTCATAAACTCCAGCCCCTCCAGCGTAAAAAAGCAAAGGGCTGCATAGATCAGAAACAAGCCGCTAAACACGGCCGTGCCTCCGATCAGCATAAAGAGCACGGTCATCACCTTAGGTACATCCCACGACACTCCGCTTGCCCTGATCCCGTACACAAACATGACCACAGCCTGAAGGATCCTTCCGATTCTGGTCAGTTCAAACTTGCTTCCAAGAACCTGAAGGATCTCTCCCTGGGGCCGCACCATCACCCTGTCAAATGCTCCCGTACGCACCATGCCGGAAAATGCATCAAATCCTCTTGCAAACAGTTCCGCCAGGGAAAACTCCATCAAAATGATAGAAAAGCAAAGCAACACCTGGCTGTAAGTAAAGCCTTCCACCCTGGAAAATCTCTGAAACATGAAAAATACTCCGAGAAACATGCTGAAAGACAACAAAAACTGTCCAATCAACGTCAAAAAGAACGACATCTTATACTGCATCATACATCGAACATTGATGGAAACATAATGTTTGTAGAGCCTGATATTGTACCACATTCTCCTCATTCTGATCATCCTCCCTGTACCGTAACCTGTCGTTCAGCCAGACGGCACAACCCTCTTCCCATTACCGTAATCGTTATCACCCAAAAAAGCTGCAAAAAAACTGCACTTCCCATTGCTTCCCCATCCATGCTGCCGCTGTAGATTCGCAGGGGAACGTTCTGCATGGAAGCAAAAGGCAGAAACTCCAGAACCTTTCGGACTCCATCTGGAAGAAACGGCAGTGGGACGATGGCTCCGGCAAAAAATTCTACTGTGGATGTAAATGCCACCCGAAGTCCCTGGGGCGAGATCGTAAAAAAGGCCAGCACATAGATCAGCATACAGAATGATACGGTCATAACAAGCCCCATGCTCATGGTAAAAAGAAAGAGAAGAAAATGAATGCCATCTGCCGGTGCCCCAAGGCCGTAAGGCTGGGGAACAAACACAGCCACAGCCAAAATGGGGAAACACCGCAGCACAGCCCTTGCCATCCGGTTCGCCATGTTTCTTGCAAACCACATGCTGTAGATATTGACCGGGCGGCACAATTCATAGGCAATGTCGCCATTAACAATGGAATCAAAAATCTCATTGTCCATCATCCAGGCCGTAAAAAAAGCAAAAAATGCCTGCTGCAGCCAGATGTAGGAGGCAGTCGCTGACATACTCATGGGAAATGCTTCCGGTTCCGCCTGATAAAATGCCCGGAATATCATGATCTCCATAAATCCCCAGGCAAATTGGGTCACGACTCCTGCCAATGCGGCAGCACGGTATTGAAGGCCCATGGAAAACCGCAGGCGAAAAAAAGAGAGGTACTTTCTCATCATGGTTGTCCTCCTATATATCGTAAGAGCGGTATAACTCCGCTACTGTTTTATCAATATCCTTGTTTCCTTTTTTGATGTCTTCCAAGCTACCGTCCATCAGTATCCGCCCTTTTCCAATCAGGATAATCCTGCCGGCAAGAGCCTGGATGTCCTGCATATCATGAGTGGTTAAGATTACCGTCGTTCTATGGATTTTATTCTGTCTTAAGATAAAGTCCCGAACTGCCAGCTTGGACACCGCGTCCAACCCTATGGTTGGCTCATCCAGAAACAGGATCTTAGGCCGATGAAGAAGGGATGCCGCAATCTCACACCGCATCCTCTGCCCCAGTGACAGCTGTCTGGCTGGAGAACGTACCAATTCCTGCAGATCCAATAACTCTGTCAATTCTTCAAGACTTTGATTGTATTGCATATCTGGGATTTGATAGATATCCTTCAATAGTTCGAAAGAATCTATGACAGGAACATCCCACCACAACTGAGAACGCTGTCCAAACACTACGCCGATCTGGCTTACATGCTGAATCCGGTTCTTATAGGGAACCCTTCCGTCTACCAGAACGGTTCCCTCATCTGGTGTCAATATTCCACTTAGAATTTTAATGGTCGAACTTTTGCCTGCCCCATTGGGTCCGATATAGCCTACCATCTCTCCGTCTTCTATGGTAAAGCTGACATCGTGCAGGGCATGAACGATCTCATACTGGCGATGAAAAAGCGCTTTGCAGGCCTCGCCAAATCCTGCCTTTCTTTTTGCAATCTTGTACGACTTGCTTACATGCTCCATCGTAATCATCTTGCTTCCTCCTGGTAGTTATATTTTCATATCTTGCCAAGTCGGCCTGGTTTCACTGGATTTTGCCAGTTGAATACCGAAGGTAAAATATTCTGTTGTTTTGCCCTTTCAGGCAGTGAATTATGATTATACCACCGGCAGCCTGGGAATGCAAGTGTTTTCAGACTCTGAAATTTATCCGTAACAGTTCAAGGGTTATCTGAACTGTTACATTTATCCTCTGAAATTCTCAGGCTGTGTCTTCTTTATCTCCATGAATTCTCTATAAAACGGCAGAAAGACTTCGGGATCCCGAACCACACATCCAGTAGGCTTATGGGCCCGGATCAGATCGCCGCATTTGCCGCAGGTCATGCATACCTTTTTCGGATTGATCCTGCCTTCCTGTATGATCTGCTTGGCAAAATCCGGATCTGCAAAGGCCATTCGGCCAAACAGCATCCCATCACAGAGGCCTTCTTCTATGGCTCCTGCCGTAAATAAATCCGCATACTGCCGCATATAGGTCGGTGCGGAAGCATAGACCACCATTTGGGGAACCGCCTTTTTAACAACACCGATTCCGTTGATCATACGGTCAATGCCAATAAACGGATGTTCATCCGGCACATATTTCCCTGCATCATAGGGCCTTGTCACATGGGTGGTGGCATAGGGATTCCCCATGGTTAAGTCCATGAAATCCAGGCCGTAGGCTTCATGAAGTTCTTTTACCAGACGGACCGGTTCGGAAAAATCCGGTGTCATCCCGCTGTCCTGACTGACTCCAAAGCCTAAGGGATATGGGTAGCCGTCGTAGATTCCCAGCCTGGAAGTCACCATAAAGCTGTCATTTCTGTACTGCTGTGCCGCCAGGATGCCATTTTTTAAAAGCCTTGTCCGGTTCTCATAGCTTCCTCCATAAAGTCCCGGACGGTGATAGGCGGAGGTTAACTCAGCCAGCAGATATCCATGACAGGACTTGATGTCTACTGCATCAAATCCTGCTTCTCTTGCCAGCTTTGCAGCCTGGCCGAATTTCTCCTCCAGCTGTTTCAGATAATCGTCGGTTACAATGCAGGAGTCATCTGCCGCCCGGTATTTCTCCAACTCCGGATGGCGGTAAGCAATGATGGGAGCCGGCTTGTTATCCGGATTGGAATAGCGCCCGCTGTGGTTGGCCTGCATGATCAGATATGGGGCGAACCCATTGGCTCTCATGCCTTCTTCTTTTATGTCCGCAATAAATGCCTTGTAGTTGTCCAGGTTTTCTTCAGTAAGAAGAAGCTGGGTTTTGGAAGAACGGCCTTCCTGCACAATGGAGATGGCCTCAAACCAGATAACGGCGCTGCCTCCTTTGGCCATCCTTACATAGCGTCTTTTTGTGTATTCGGATGGGGAGCCGTCTGGAAGAGAGTCTGCACCTTCCATGGGGGCAATGCCCATACGGTTGGAGAATATGTGATTGCCTGCTTTTATGGGGGTAGTCAGTATCTTGGTATCCTGGGCAAAGGGGATATGCAGGTTTAATTCTGCTGCTTTTTGTTTCGCTTCTTCCAAGGTTCTGTAGCGAAATTTCTCGTGTGCCATCTTTATATCCTCCTAATAACCATAACCAAACAATTTTATAAATTCATTCCATCCTAAAATGCAAACTCCTACTACAAAGAATCCGGCAAAAAACAGAAACGGCAGCCATACGAACGTTTTCTTTTTATAGTAGCACGTTTTACATAGTGAGATTGTCACTGGCAGGATTGCTGCCAGCCATAGAAGCAGAAGCACAACTCCCATAAGCACTGCAATATCTGCTTCGGAACCCATGTCATAGGCATATCCCTTGCCATGTCCGGTGATGTTCATGTAGATACAGCCAATCCAAAGCGGTGAAGAAAGGCTTATAAACAGGAACCATAGGATTGAAAGGATGGTTTTTACTTTTTTTACCGTTTTCATTTTGGTTTTGCCCTCGTTGTTATCTCCTCGTTTACTGTCCTACCATTATATCATAAATCCGAGAGTATGGAAATAACAAGTTTTTAGATCAATTAATATCTGAATTAATAGATTCCTCACACCCCATACACCCTCCTGGCATTCCCGAAAACGATCCTTTCGTAAACTTCCCTGCTTAATCTCCCCTCATCTGCCATCTGATCAAGCCAGGCTCCCAGAGGAAATATCATCTCTGTATTCAGCATATCTGTCCCAAACATAAGCCGATCCGAAAACCTTTGCAAAAAATCCAGGCCGAATTCCGGATCCCGCATGACTGCCTGCCCTGCACTGTTGGCGCTTAAATCGCCATACAGATTGGGATATTTCGTAAACAGTTCCACAACACGTCCTCCAGGCACCACCGGCCCTTTTCCCCACTGGTTCCGCCCTTCCTTTTCCTTTGGCGCATCACCGCTTATCTCAATCCAGAATGTGGGACTGTGTCCTACAAAAACAGCCTCCGGATATGCCGCAAGCGCCCTCTCCAATAGAAAAAGTCCCGGCTCGTCCACAATCCCGTAACTGTATCCCACTTCTGGACTCATGTGAAACGTAATGGGAAGCCGAAGCTTTTCCCCTGCTGCAAAAACAGCCTGAATCAATGGGTCGTCTATCCTGCGGTTGATCGTAAGTTCTCCGATCCCCACTGCGCCATGATTCTTATAATGCTCCAGAATATGATACACGTTTTCCGAAACTTCCCATGCCTTTTCATCCGGCATCATCCCTCTCTGCAACGGTTCCTCTGCCACAGTTTCATCAATATTGCACATATATGCATATACTTCCGGAAATGCCTCATGGATTGCCTGCGCCTCCCGGTTTGAACACATCAGGCCGTCTGTCTTTTCTCCTGCCGACAAGACAATTCCCTTTTGAATCCCAAGACTTTGCAGATGAGAGACCATGTCCCTTGCACCACTGATCCACGTGCCGTTTACGCCGTTTCTCCTTTCAAGCCCAAGATGCAGATGAATATCCGTCTTTTTTATCATAAACCTTTCCTCCTTCTACACGCCTCTCAGATACACCTTTGTCCCATAGGGCTCAAGCATTACCGTTCCTTTTACGGCCTCTCCCTTATCCATATCTGTCAAGGCTTCTTTTACTATCATCTCTTGTGTTATTTTCGAATAGTTGAGAACAAAGATATATTCCTTCCCATCCTTTTTGCGCACCCCGATCTCGCATGCTTCCGGCAGTTCTATGACGTGAGAAAACAGCTGCAAGATCCCTGCATACCGGAAAAAGGCCTTCACATTTTCTCTTGTAAACGTACCTCCAAAATGAAGAATTTTTCCGTCTCCGGCTTTTGTCTCCATAAGAGCCGGCTTCCCCTCATAATAGCTGGAACCGTATACTGCAAGCACCCTGGCATCAGGGCCTGCCGGCATCAAAATATCATTGAAAATCCCTGTTTCCACACATTCCCCGTCCCAGACCATGTCTGTCCCGTCATCGTCCGGACCGATAAACGTAAATTCCTCCACTGCCGACTGGGTAACCGGAGCCAGAATCCCAGGCATCCGCCTCATAACACAGTGTCCCGCCTCATCCTTCTGGCCGGTCCGGGCTCCGATTACAAGGCAGCCTCCCTGCCGGACATATTCCTCCAAAACTTTGCAGTTTTCTTCCCTAAGAATTTCTCCGTGAGGGTATATAAGAAGCCTGTACCTCTTAAGCTCCTCAGCATCAGAACCCACTCCCAGATATACCACATCCATAGGCGTATGGCTAAGCTGAGAGCCCACAAAAATTTCCATCTCACTGCTGTCGGCTATCTGCCCATGCCACATATCAACCTCCGAGTCAAAACGGTTATCATAATCCCGAACCAGTGCACACTCTGCCTCATACCGGGCTCCTGTAATCTCCTGAATGGCCAAAACCCGTTCATGAATTTTCTTTACCTCATCCAGTTTCCGGTTATCACAGTTATCATAATCCAGGATTCCATGCCAGTACATCTCTGTTCCTACAACAGCTGTCCTCCATCTG
>JAETTS010000095.1 GCA_021769025.1 Enterocloster bolteae | reverse complement strand
CTGGGGTTGGACGGGTATCAGGTTGCGGTGTTCGCCACAAGGCCCAGAGAGGTATGTATGGAACAATTAAAGATTTTGGATGAGGAGGGTATTACCTGGCACTATATCCAGGGTAGCTTAGATTGCAGCCAGGACAGGGAACGCCTGGTGAGGGAGACGGTAAAACGGTTTGGAAGAATCGATGTATTGGTGAACAACGCAGGTGTGGCCCCGCTTGTAAGAGCCGATCTTTTGGATATGACCGAAGAAAGCTATGACCGGGTTATGGGAATCAATGCAAAAGGAACCATGTTTTTGACCCAGCAGGTGGCTAACCAGATGCTGACCCAGGAAGTGTTGGGGAAGAAACGAGGAACCATTGTCAATGTGGGTTCCTGTTCCGCAGAGGTTTCCTCTGTTAACCGAGGTGAGTACTGCATTTCTAAGAGTGCTATGACCATGATCACCACGTTGTATGCAGACCGACTGGCCGGAGAGGGGATTCTGGTTCATGAGGTAAGGCCGGGAGTGATAAAGACCGATATGACAAGTAAGGTTCAGGAAAAATATGATGCCCTGATCGAAGGAGGAACCTTTCCCATCCGAAGATGGGGAACTGCCCAGGACGTGGCGGATGCGGTCAGTGCTTTTTGCTCCGATCAGTTTTTGTATACCACAGGGAATTATATTGATGTAGACGGAGGATTCCACATTAAAAGGCTGTAAATCCCTGGCCAGAAGGGCCAAAGAAATAAAGCGGGGCATGCCATCCTGCAAGTTTTTTGCAGCACTTGGAAGGGAATGCGCCCCAGGAATCCCTAGGCACGAGAGAAAGGAAGAGCGCGAAATGACAGGGAAAGACGCAGAGATCGAACAATTGAAAGTCCATACTGTTGTGGTAGGATCCGGGGCAGCCGGATTCAATGCGGCCCACCGGTTAAGGCTCTATGGGATAGAGGATGTCCTTCTTGTGACAGAACAGAAGAATGCCGGTACATCCAGAAATACTGGCTCAGACAAGCAGACCTATTATAAATTGTCGCTGTCCGGAGGGCAGCCGGACAGTGTGCGAAGGCTGGCCCAGGTGCTGTATGACGGTGGATGCGTAGATGGAGATCATGCGCTGTGTGAGGCAGCACTTTCCGCTCAGAGTTTCTATAAGTTGGTAGAGCTGGGGGTGCCGTTTCCTCATGATACCTACGGAGAATTTGTAGGATATAAGACGGATCATGATCCCAATGACAGAGGCACCAGCGCAGGCCCCTATACCTCCCGATATATGACAGAAGCTTTGGAAAAGGCAGTGAGGCAAGAGAACATAGAGATTCTGGATCATTGCCAGGTGATTCAGATTCTCTGTGCCAGAAAATGCCTGTACGGAGTTTTGTGCATTGACACGGAAAACGGAAGCTATGTTCTGATTCAGTGCAGGAATTTAGTTTATGCCACCGGAGGGCCGGCTGGCATGTATGGAGACAGCGTATACCCAGTCAGCCAGTTTGGGTCCAATGGATTGGCGTTGGAGGCAGGCGTTTTGGGAAAGAATCTGACAGAATGGCAGTATGGCCTGGCATCCGTAACGCCGCGGTGGAATGTCAGTGGAAGTTATATGCAGGCGCTGCCAAGGTTTGTCTCCACAGACCAAGACGGAGGAAATCAGAGAGAGTTTCTCATGGACGTTTTAACGAGGCCAGAGGAGATGATGGATCTGATATTCTTAAAAGGATACCAGTGGCCTTTTGATGCCAGAAAGGCAGCCGGCGGTTCCTCCATGATTGATCTTCTGGTTTATCGGGAAACCTGTGTAAAAAAACGCCGGGTGTGGTTGGATTATCGGGAAAATCCAGGAAAAAGGCCGGTAGACTTTGCAGCTCTTTCCCAGGAGACGCGAGAGTATCTGGTACAGGCAGGCGCATGGGGGCAGACTCCATATGAACGCCTGTGCCGGTTAAACCAGCCGGCGGTGGCCTTTTATGATGAGCATGGCGTGGATCTGAAGAGCCAAATGCTGGAGATTGCGGTCTGTGCCCAGCACAACAATGGAGGGCTTTCTGTAGATGCCTGGTGGCAAACGAACATAAAGGGATTTTTTGCCGTGGGGGAAGCGGCAGGAACCCATGGAATCTACCGCCCGGGAGGCAGCGCGTTAAATGCCGGACAGGCAGGCTCCACCAGAGCCGCCCAGTATATTGGGACTCACAGCAGCGAGAAAAGAACATGGAGCAGAGAAGAGGAGGAAGATTTTTTAAAACAGGCCAGGATGCGGATTGCTGTGGGAGAAAGAATTCTTGAGATTTTGAAAAACAAGGAAAACGAGACGCTTTCCAAACGTTTTCAGGATGCAGCCAGGCAGATGAGCCGTTATGGAGCCATGCTTCGCGACAGAAAAGGCATAGAACAGATGCTTTTAGAGATTGACAGGGAGTTAAAAGAAATAGAAGCTATAAGCCAAAGTGAGGCGGCGGGCGATCAGGCAGAGGCAGGAGAGCTGAAGGCAACAAACGATCAGGCAGAAACGAAAAAACAGGTAGAAACGAAAAAACAGGCGGAAACGGGAAGTCCGGCGGAAACAGATGAAAAAGACCGACAGAGAAAGGAAGAACGAAGGAAGGCAAGGCAGATAGGATTCTTCTATCGCTATTATGATATGCGCCTCTGTCAGAAGGTCTATCTGGAGGCGATGATGGAATACATAGAACATGGAGGAAAAAGCAGAGGCTCAGCCATCTACCTGGAGGAGGCATGTACCGGTTGGCCTCCCTATTTGCCTGCCTTTTCCCTGGACGGCCCGGACGGAAGAGCACACCAGCATGAGGTTCAGGAGATCGGATATGACAAGAACACCAAAACATGTAAGGCTTTTTGGCGGCCTGTGAGAAAGCTGGAGGAGATTCCTTCCCCACAGGCTTTTGAGGTAGTGTGGAAGGCATATAGAGAAAAGAATCCCACTATGGCGTAACTTAAAAGTATGGTACAAATGACAGGGCAGGGAGCAGAGATTTCCTGGTGAAGTTTTATGAAAATAATTTATAAGTATATTAGAAAAATTAATAAAATACTGTAAATCTCCAAAAATATCTGAAATATTTATAAAAAATTAACAAAAAAATCACAAAGTATTTGAAAAATTGAAAGGGATGTAAGCCTAATTGTGGGAAGGGGGGACAGACAAGCTGGGGCAGGTAGGTTTCTTTTTTGAGAACAAAGCGAAAAGAGGGCCATAAGGAATCTGGAATCTCTAGGTTTGAATCAGGGAAAAAGATGGAATTCGTGGGATTTTCTGCCAGAATTCGTAAATATTTTAACAAACTTCATGAACCGTTATTTTCCTGAAAAGCCATAAACCTGCCTTAGAAGTTTCACTTTTTTAATTGAGAAGAATTCTGTTTTATGATATACTCCATAAGATAGATGACAGCAGGGATAGAGATTTTGCAGTGGTTAACCGCTTTTTGCTGCTGCAAAGTTTCACAAAAGGATGTAAGAGGTATAGAAAACGTATAGAAAGAAGGTTGGTTAGATGGGATTGGCTACGTTTATAGGCGGCATTCATCCATATGAAGGAAAAGAATTGTCCGAGAATCAGCCGATGGAAATCCTGACGCCAAAGGGAGAGATGGTATATCCGCTGTCCCAGCATATTGGGGCGCCAGCGAAGCCCCTGGTGAAAAAAGGCGATCAGGTGTTTGTGGGGCAGAGAATCGGCGAAGCCGGAGGGTTTGTATCTGCCCACGTGATTTCCTCCGTATCCGGAACGGTGAAAGGGATTGAGAAACGTCTTGTAGCAAATGGGGCTATGGTGGACAGCATCATTGTGGAGAATGACAGGGAGTACAAGGCCATACCGGGATTTGGTGAGGACAGGGATGTGTCATCCCTGTCAAAGCAGGACATTCTCGATATTGTGAAGGAAGCCGGTATCGTGGGGTTAGGCGGCGCAGGATTTCCCACTCATGTGAAGCTGGCTCCCAAGGAGCCGGGGAAAATCGATTATGTTATTGTCAACGGCGCAGAGTGCGAGCCATATTTAACGTCGGACTACCGGATTCTCATGGAAGAGCCGGAGACTGTGGTGGAAGGGCTTAAAGTCATGCTCCGGCTATTTGACAATGCAAAGGGAATCATCGGCATTGAGAATAACAAGCCGGAGGCCATCAGGAAGATGGAGGCCCTGGTAAAAGATGAGCCAGGGATTGAGGTGCGTACCCTTTTGACAAAATATCCCCAGGGCGGTGAGCGGACCCTGATCTATGCCACCACCGGAAGGAAGATCAATTCTTCCATGCTTCCAGCAGATGTGGGCTGTATCGTGGACAATGTGGATACAGTGGCAGCCATCTACCGTGCAGTGTGCAAGCAGACTCCTCTGATAAGGAAGATTATCACTGTAACAGGAGATGCCATTGCGAACCCGAAAAATTTCAGCGTCCGCCTGGGCACCAGTTATCAGGAGCTTATCGAGGCGGCAGGCGGCTTCAAGACAGAGC
This sequence comes from Enterocloster bolteae, assembly GCA_021769025.1. The sequence continues at coordinate 3,924 of JAETTS010000095.1, read as the reverse complement.
CAGAGAAAGTGATCTCCGGAGGCCCTATGATGGGACAGGCTTTGTTTGACCTGTCCATTCCAGTGTCCAAGACCTCATCAGCCTTGACCTGCTTAACCAAAGACCAGGTTGCAGAGTTGGAGCCAACGGCCTGCATCCGCTGTGGACGGTGCGTAAGCGTGTGCCCAGGAAGAGTGGTGCCTCAGAAGATAATGAAGGCGGCGGAGCGCCATGATTTGGATGCGTTTGTGAAGCTGAACGGTATGGAGTGTTGCGAGTGCGGCTGCTGCGCCTATATCTGTCCGGCCAGAAGGCCGTTGACTCAGGCATTCAAAGAGATGCGTAAAGCCGTGGCCATGAGCCGCAAGAAAGCATAGGAGGCGGATTATGAATAAATTGTTAAACGTATCATCATCACCTCATGTAAGAAGCAGCGTATTGACCCAGAACCTGATGGGGGATGTGGTTATTGCCATGCTTCCTGCGGCTGTGTTTGGTGTGTATCAGTTCGGAATGAAAGCATTCCTGATTCTTTTTGTGACAGTGGCAAGCTGTATCTTAAGTGAATATGTCTATGAGAGCCTTATGGGAAAGCCTATTACCATCATGGACGGAAGCGCCTTGGTCACCGGCATGATTCTGGCACTGAACATGCCGCCGGAGATCCCACTGTGGATTCCGTATCTAGGCGGTGTCTTTGCCATCATTGTGGTAAAGCAGCTGTATGGCGGCCTGGGGCAGAACTTTATGAACCCTGCGCTGGCAGCCAGATGTTTCCTCCTCATTTCATTTGCCAATAAAATGTCTACCTTTACCCTGGACGGAGTATCCGGGGCAACGCCTTTGTCTGTACTGAAAAACGGCGGCTCTGTGGATGTTGCGGCTATGTTTGTAGGCAAGATTCCAGGAACCATCGGAGAGGTGTCCGTGGTTGCCCTGCTAATCGGCGCGGCGTATCTGCTGATTAAAAAGGTAATCAGCTGGCGGATTCCAGTGGTATATCTGGCATCCTTTGCCGTGTTTGTCTTTGTCTTCGGACAGCATAACCTGGGGTATGTATTGGCCCATCTGTGCGGTGGCGGACTGATCTTTGGCGCGTTCTTTATGGCGACGGACTATGTGACCAGCCCTATAACCCCAAGAGGCCAGATTGTATTCGGCGTGATTTTAGGAGTGCTGACCGGACTGTTCCGTATCTTCGGCGGCTCGGCGGAAGGCGTATCCTATGCCATTATCATCAGCAATCTTTTGGTGCCGTTGATCGAAAAAGTGACCTATCCCGTTGCATTTGGAAAGGAGGGTAAAAAGGCATGAGTAAAGGTGGATTTATGAAAGACGCCCTGATTCTGTTTGCCATCACTCTGATCGCAGGTGCATGTCTGGGCGGTGTCTATGAGATTACAAAGGGACCTATTGAGCAGGCGGCTTTGGCTGCGAAAGAGGAGGCCTTCCGCACAGTCCTGGCAGATGCGGACCACTTTAAGCTGGACGATTATTCCAAGGCTTTGGAGAAGGCCAATGCAGATGCTTCCGGCCTGGGATTCGGCAATGTATCGGTGGATGAGTGCGCCACCGGGGCAGACCTTTCCGACGCAGCCATCGGCTATGTGGTGACCGCTACCTCCAAGGATGGTTATGGCGGTGATATCACCGTATCCGTAGGCATTACCACAGAAGGCGAGGTAAAGGGAATCGAGTTTTTAACCCTTGCCGAGACGGCAGGCCTGGGCATGAATGCCGCAGAGCCGGAATGGAAAGCCCAGTATGCCAATCAGGCGGTGGAGCAGTTTACGGTAACGAAATCCGGTGCATCCTCTGACGGGGAGATCGATGCCATCAGCGGTGCAACCATCACATCCAACGCAGTGACAGGCGCGGTCAATCTGGCCCTCTATTTTGTCAATCACTGCGTGAATCAGTAGGAGGTGGGATGATGAATAAATGTGTAGAGCGTCTTTATAACGGCATTATCAAAGAGAATCCGACCTTTGTCCTGATGTTGGGCATGTGTCCGACGCTGGCCACCACCACCACAGCCATCAATGGCTTAGGCATGGGTCTGACCACAACGGCAGTGTTGATTTTCTCTAACCTTATTATCTCTTCTTTGCGGAAGATTATACCTGACAGAGTCCGGATTCCGGCATATATTGTGATCGTGGCTTCTCTGGTTACCATTGTGCACCTGCTTTTGCAGGCATTTCTTCCAAGCTTAAATGAATCACTGGGAATCTTTATCCCTCTGATTGTAGTAAACTGTATCATCCTTGGCCGTGCAGAGGCTTATGCTGCAAAAAATGGTCCTGTGGAATCCGCCTTTGACGGTATTGGCATGGGACTGGGCTTTACCCTTGGACTTACCAGCATTGCGATCTTCAGAGAAATCCTGGGAGCTGGCTCTGTGTTTGGCTTCCAGTTTATTCCAGAGGACTATAAGATCAGCATCTTTGGCCTGGCACCGGGAGCATTCTTTGTTTTGGCCGGCTTGACGGCTTTACAGAACTTGTTTAAGATGCCGTCCGCCACCAATGGAAACGCGCCGGAGTCTGTATTGGCCTGCGGCGGTAACTGCATGAACTGTACCGGTTCTGCCTGCATGGCAAACCACGCCACACTGGAAACCAGGCGCCTTCAGGCAGAAGAGGATGCTTTGGCAGCAAAGAAGGCGGATTTGGAAGCAAGACAGAAGGAACTGAGTGCGAAGCTGGATAAGAAAGAACATTAAGGAGGAGCGGGAACATGAAAGAATTGATTTTAGTAATTGTCAGCGCGGCCCTGGTCAATAACATTATCCTGAGCCAGTTCCAGGGGTTATGTCCGTTCTTAGGCGTATCAAAAAAGACGGATACGGCGGCAGGCATGGGTGTGGCCGTAATCTTTGTTATTACCCTGGCTTCCTTTGTCACCAGCCTGATCTACAAATTTGTCCTGGTGCCTTTGCACATTACGTACTTGCAGACCATCGCCTTTATTCTGGTGATCGCTGCCTTGGTACAGTTTGTGGAAATGTTCCTGAAGAAAAGCATTCCGTCCCTCTATCAGGCTCTGGGTGTGTTCCTTCCGTTGATCACCACCAACTGTGCGGTATTAGGAGCGGCCCTTACCAATGTGCAGAAAGGATACGGCATTCTGCTCAGCATATTCAACGGCGTGGGGACAGCAGTGGGCTTTACCATTGCCATCGTGCTTTTGGCAAGTATCCGGGAGAGCATTGAAGATAATGATATTCCAAACAGCTTTAAGGGATCCCCAATCGTCCTAATTACCTCTGGTCTCATGGCGATTGCGTTTATGGGATTTGCTGGGCTTATTTAAGGAAGGAGGCAGCGAAAATATGATGGGTTTGCTTTTGGCGGCCGGTGTCATCGGTGCCATCGGTATTATTATCGGTGTGCTGCTTGGGATTGCCAGCGAGAAATTTAAAGTAGAGGTAGACGAGAGAGAGATCTTGGTCCGTGCAGAGTTGCCAGGCAACAACTGTGGCGGCTGTGGTTTCCCAGGCTGCGACGGCCTGGCCAATGCCATTGCTGCAGGGACGGCTGCAGTCAATGCCTGCCCTGTGGGAGGCGCTACGGTGGCCGATAAGATTGCTGCGATCATGGGCGTGGAAAGTGGCGGAGCGGTTAAGAAGGTGGCCTTTGTCAAATGTAAAGGAACCTGTGACAAGACCAGAGTTCAGTACAATTATTTCGGCATGGATGACTGCCAGAAAGTGACCGTGGTTCCCGGTGCCGGAGAGAAGGCCTGTGCCTACGGGTGTATGGGATACGGGTCTTGTGTGAAGGCCTGCGGGTTTGATGCCATCCATGTGGTTGACGGGGTGGCTGTGGTTGATAAGGAGAAGTGTGTGGCCTGCGGGAAGTGCGTGCTTGCCTGTCCCAATCATCTGATTGAGTTGGTTCCTTATGATGCCAAGCACCTGGTTCAGTGTTCTTCCCATGATAA
>JAETTS010000094.1 GCA_021769025.1 Enterocloster bolteae | reverse complement strand
CGGGGAACTTGTCCGGGCAGGATTCCCAGTCAAAGTTGCCGCTGTCCACGATACAGCCGCCTACAGTCATAGCATGGCCGTCCATGTACTTGGTGGTGGAGTGGGTGACGATGTCAGCGCCCCACGCAAAGGGCTGGCAGTTGATAGGAGTGGCAAAGGTATTGTCAATGATGAGAGGAACCTGATGGCTGTGGGCCAGCCGGGCAAATTTCTCGATGTCCAAAACCACCAGGGCCGGGTTTGCGATGGTCTCCCCAAATACGGCTTTGGTGTTGGGTTTAAATGCTTTTTCAAGCTCCTCCTCCGGTGCGTCCGGGTCCACCAGGGTACACTGGATGCCAAAGCGCTTTAGAGTGACAGTAAACAGATTGGATGTGCCGCCGTAGATGGTGGCGGCGCTGACAACATGGTCGCCTGCGGAGCAGATGTTTAAGATGGCGTACATATTGGCTGCCTGGCCGGATGAGGTGAGCATGGCTGCCACTCCGCCTTCCAGCTTACAGATTTTATCGGCAACGGCATCGTTGGTGGGATTGGCCAGGCGTGTGTAGAAATAGCCGTTCTCCTCCAGATCAAAAAGGCGGCCCATCTGTTCGCTGGTCTCGTATTTAAAGGTAGTGCTCTGATAGATGGGCAGTATCCGGGGCTCTCCGTTTTTCGGCTGCCACCCGCCCTGGATACAGATGGTTTCCGGTGATTGCTGACGCTCCATATGAAATCCTCCTGGTATTATAATCGTTTGTTGTTTTACACAAAGTGGGAAACACGAAAATAGTCTATCACAACTGGGGGAGGAAAATCAAGAAAAACCGTTTGTAACGCTCAGATAACGTTAGGGATAACTCTGAGGCAGGCTTGCCACAGGAATCCGTTGCTATTTCCTGGTTTATCAACTATAATACAGAGTATTCAAGAAGTAAGAGGAAACCATTTCGGGAGATTTCTGTACCCCAATATGGAAGGAGGTTTTACGGATGAACACATTAAAAAAGCTGAAAAAACTGCAGAGGATCTTATTTGGCCGAACCACGTTGATCGTGCTGTTTCTCTTGATTCAGATTGGATATTTCTTTGGCATTGCAGAATGGCTTACTCAGTACTCCCTCTATGTCTACATTGCATTTGACCTGTTTGGAGGGCTATTGTGTATCTATATCATCAACAAAAAGGATAATCCCAGTTTTAAGCTGGCCTGGGTCATCCCTGTGCTTTTGTTTCCCGTATTTGGAAGCCTTCTTTATCTCTATGTGGAGCTGGAGATCAGCGGAAGGCTGATTGCCAAGCGTGCCGGGCAGATTGTCTGGGAGTCCAGGGATTATGTAAAGCAGGATAAAGAGGTGATGGAACGCCTTGAAAAGGAGGATAAGCTGACGGCCAATATGGCGGAATATGTAGGCACAAAAGGAGGCTTCCCTATCTACGAGGGTACATCTGTGGAATATTTTCCAAGCGGCCAGGAGAAATGGAACCGGTTGAAGGAGGAGCTTGGGAAGGCAGAGAATTTTATTTTCATGGAATATTTTATTGTGGAAGAGGGGGTTATGTGGGACAGCATCCTTACGATTCTGGAGCAGAAAGCAAAAGAAGGAGTGGAGGTGCGGTTTATGTATGACGGCATGTGTTCCCTCATGCTTCTTCCCCACAACTACCCGAAGAAAATGGAGGCCAAGGGAATCCACTGCCGGATGTTTGCGCCCATAAAGCCTCTCTTATCTACGGCCCAGAACAACCGGGACCATCGGAAGATTGTGGTGATTGACGGTCATACGGCTTTTACCGGCGGCATCAATCTGGCAGACGAGTATATCAATGAAAGAAAGCGGTTCGGTTACTGGAAAGATGTGGCTGTCATGTTGAAGGGGGATGCCGTAAGGAATTTCACGGTCATGTTCCTTCAGCTTTGGAATATCTGGGAAAAGACAGCTCTTCCCTATGAGAAGTATCTGTATCAGGGCAAGGCTCTGCCTGTCTCTGGGGACGGGTATGTTCTTGGCTATGGAGATTCTCCTCTGGATCATGAACCGGTTGGGAAAAGGGTCTATCTGGATATCTTAAATACTGCCAAACGCTATGTGCATATTATGACTCCCTATCTGATTCTGGATGACGAGACCATCAGCGCCCTGTCTTACGGGGCGAAAAGAGGAGTGGAAATTATCATCATCATGCCTCATATTCCGGATAAAAGGTATGCCTTTATGCTGGCCCACAGCTACTATCAAGAACTTTTGCAGGCAGGAGTGAAGATTTATGAGTTTACCCCTGGGTTTGTCCATGCCAAGGCGTTCACCAGCGATGATGAGAAGGCGGTGGTGGGAACCATCAATCTGGATTTCAGAAGCCTGTACCATCACTTTGAGTGCGGGGCATTTCTGTACCGGAATCAGGCAGTGGATGATGTGGAACGGGATTTTCAGGAGACTCTGGCACAGTGCCAGGAGATCACTATAGAGAGGTGCAGGAGGTTCCCGCTGTATGAGAAGATCGCGGGCCAGGCGCTGCGCCTGATTGCGCCGATGATGTAGGAAGATGCAAAACGTACTTTTACATTCTTGAAAAATCGTGATATAATTCGGAATCATAATGATTGCGTATTCTTGGAGCATCTATGCCTGATGGAAAATGAGGCTTTAGGAGTATTGCATGCCAGGAGGATGAGAATGAAGGTTGTAGATATGCATTGCGATACCATCGCAGAGATTTATTACGCCCAGAGCAGGGGAGAGGATGCAGGAATTCGAAGGAACGGGTTCCATGTGGATCTGGAGAAGATGGAAAAGGGAGATTACGGGGTTCAGAATTTTGCCTTGTTTACTTCGATTCAACGGGAGAAGAATCCGTTTGAATATGCCATGAATCTTCTCGATGTTTTCTATCAGGAGATGGAGAAGAACCAGGATCTGATCGGCATTGTGAAATCCTATGAGGATATTGAAGAAAACTGGAAAAAGGGACGGATGTCTGCCCTTTTGACCATAGAGGAAGGAGCTGTCTGCCAAGGGAAGCTGTCTTACCTGCGGGACTTCTATCGTCTGGGCGTGCGGATGATGACCCTTCTGTGGAACCATCCCAATGAGCTGGGATACCCAAGCTGCAGGGATACAAGAGGGGCAGGCTCCATGGGAACCCCGGACACGGAACACGGTCTTACAGAGACTGGGATTGTATTTCTGGAGGAAATGGAGAGGCTGGGGATGATCATCGATATCTCCCATCTAAACGATGCGGGAGTCTGGGATGTGTTCCGGTATACCCAAAAGCCTTTCGTAGCCAGCCATTCCAATGCCAGGGCGTTAACAGATGGATGCTTAAGAAATTTAACCGATGATATGATCCGGCAGATGGGAGAACGGGGAGGGGTATTGGGAATCAATTATTATCCGCCTTTCCTCAGAGTGCCGGAAGCAGGAAAAGAAGAGGAGAAGATGAAGAGCCGGGTGTCTGACATGGTGCGCCATATGAAGCACATGAAACAGGTAGGGGGAATCGGCTGCATCGGCTTGGGATCTGATTTTGACGGGATCGGAGGAGACTTGGAGATGAAGTCCTGCGCCGACCTTCCTATTCTGGAGGCGGAGATGAGGCGGCAGGGGTTTGTGGAATCAGAAATCGAGGCAGTTTTCCACGGCAATGTGTTGCGGGTTTATCGGGAAGTATTGGGATAGAGGAGCACGTTAAACTTCAAATTTTTACAATTTAAAGCACTATAGAATTGACGTGGCAAAAAAATTGTAGTATGATACTACTGTTCGAAAAAATCTGGCATCAGAATCTACCAATGGCCGAAGCAGGTGCCTGGTTTGAAAGTGAACGAATATCCGATGAATGAGGGAGATGCGATTATGAAAAAATCAATGAAAATGTTATCCTTGATCCTTGCCGGAACCATGGTGATGTCTATGGCAGGATGTTCTGGTAAGGCGGAGGAGACGACACCGGCACAGACCGAGGCTACCACAGCGGCAGCAGGGGCAGAGACAACAGCTGCAGAGGCAAAGACCACAACTGGGGAAGCGGAAGGGGAGAAGTATACAGTTGGTATCTGCCAGTTAGTACAGCATGATGCGCTGGATGCGGCTACTTATGGTTTTATGGATGCTTTAATTGAAGAATTCGGTGACGGGGTCGTGTTTGACGAGCAGAATGCTCAGGGAGATGCCAATACCTGTTCTACTATTATCAACAGCTTTGTGTCAGAGGATGTGGATCTGATTCTGGCCAATGCCACACCGGCGCTGCAGGCAGCTCAGGCCGGAACCAATGAGATTCCCATCTTAGGAACTTCGGTTACCGAGTATGGCGTGGCTCTTGGAATCGACGGGTTTGACGGAACCGTAGGCGGCAATATCTCCGGTACATCTGACCTGGCTCCCCTTGATGAGCAGGCTGCTATGCTTCATGAATTGTTCCCGGATGCCAAGAAAGTCGGCCTGATCTACTGCTCTGCAGAGGCCAACTCTCAGTATCAGGTAGACACTGTAAAAGCGGCTCTGGAGGGATTAGGATATACCTGTGAATATTATGCATTCTCAGATTCCAACGACCTGGCTACAATCGTGACAAAGGCATGCTCCGAAAGCGATGTGCTGTATGTTCCCACGGATAATACGGCAGCTGCCAATGCAGAGCTGGTCAACAGTATCTGTATGCCGGCAGGGATTCCGGTAGTTGCAGGCGAGGAAGGCATCTGTGCAGGATGCGGTGTTGCGACACTGTCCATCAGCTATTATGACCTGGGATGGGGCACTGGTAAGATGGCAGCCAAGATCTTAAAGGGAGAGGCCAATATCTCTGAGATGCCTATCGAGTATGCTCCCCAGTTTACCAAGAAGTACAATGCGCAGATCTGTGAAGAACTGAACATTCAGGTTCCGGAAGGGTATGAGCCGATTGAGTAATTGGCAGGAAGCGTAAGAGCAATGACAGACAGCAGCGGGATCGGGTTAAGCTTGTCTCGCTGCCGTTTTTTGAACATCTTCCAGGCAGTGGACTTTTATAGAAAAGATATCTTGCAGGGCAGGATAGCAGGCGAGGTGACAGAGATGAATATAGGAAGTTTGATAAATGCTTTACCAGGCGCGGCGGCCCAGGGACTCATCTGGGGGATTATGGCCATTGGAGTGTACATTACGTATCGGGTTCTGGATATAGCGGATCTGACCGTAGACGGCTCTTTGTGTACCGGCGGCGCGGTTTGTATTATGTTGATGTTAAGCGGACAGAATGTATGGGTGGCTATGGCAGGTGCTATGGCAGCCGGCATGCTTGCTGGCCTGGTGACAGGGATTTTTCATACCTGTATGGGAATTCAGCCGATTTTAGCCGGTATTCTGACCCAGCTTGGGCTGTGGTCGGTGAATTTGAAAATAATGGGGAAGGCCAATCAGGTAATCAATGTGGATAAGTACCATTTGCTGGTTTCTCTGCGGTTTATCAAGAACGTGTCTTTCTTTAAAAATACAATTTTTGTGGTGGTTCTGATCACGGCAGCACTGATTGGAATCCTTTACTGGTTTTTTGGAACGGAGTTAGGCTGTTCCTTAAGGGCAACCGGCTGCAACGACAAGATGGCCCGGGCGCAGGGAATCAACACAGATTTCGGCAAAGTACTTGGCCTTATGATTTCCAATGGTTTGGTAGCTTTTTCTGGTGCTCTTTTGTCCCAATATCAGGGATTTGCAGATATCAATATGGGCCGCGGTGCCATCGTCATCGGCCTGGCGGCAGTGATCATTGGGGAGGCTGTGTTTGGAAGAGTTTTCCACAATTTTGCCCTTCTTCTACTGGGGGTTTCCCTGGGATCCATCATCTACTATCTGGTACTTCAGGTAGTTATCTGGCTGGGAGTTGACACGGATCTTCTAAAACTTTTGTCGGCGCTGATTGTGGCGGTGGCCCTGTGGCAGTTCCAATCAGGAAGCGCTCTTTTAAAACCGGCGAGAAAGGGAGGAAAAGGCTGATGTTAGAGGTGGAAAAGATATCCAAGACATTTAATGCTGGTACGGTCAACGAAAAACAGGCGTTAAGAAGATTAAGCCTGACTCTCGCGGACGGGGATTTTGTCACGGTGATCGGGGGAAATGGAGCAGGAAAGTCTACGCTTTTAAATGCCATTGCAGGCACCTGGATGGTGGATGAGGGGAAGATCCTGATCGATGGACAGAAGGTGACCCATCTTCCGGAATACAAGCGGGCCAGGTTTTTAGGACGGGTGTTTCAGGATCCGATGAACGGAACCGCGGCTACCATGGGAATCGAAGAGAATCTGGCTCTGGCATTTCGCAGAGGGGACAGACGGACTCTGAAAAATGGAATCAACAACACTGAACGGAAGATGTACCGGGAGATGTTGGCAAAGCTGGGGTTGGGGCTGGAGAACCGGATGACCTCCAAGGTGGGGCTTCTCTCTGGCGGACAGAGGCAGGCATTAACCCTTCTGATGGCAACGTTAAAAAAGCCGAAACTGCTTCTTTTAGATGAGCATACGGCGGCTCTTGACCCTAAGACAGCAGCAAAGGTTCTGGAGACGACAGAGACCATTGTCAATCAGGATCATCTGACAACGTTGATGATCACTCACAATATGAAGGATGCCATACACATCGGTAACCGCCTGATCATGATGAATGAGGGGCAGATCATTTACGATGTGTCAGGAGAAGAGAAGAAGAATTTGACAGTGGAGGATCTGCTTCACAAGTTTGCTGAGGCAAGCGGCGAGGAACTGGCCAATGACCGAATGATGCTTGCAAAATAGAGGCAGGAAAAATAGGAGCAGTCAGTTTTAAAAGAGTTTTTACAGGGGTTTTGTTATGCAGGAGTTTGGACGGGATTTGGCGGAGGAATTGGTAGAGGAAGGCATCCGACAGCTTAGGGAAAAAGGAATGGAAGGATTTTCTGCCCGCAGGGTTGCAGAGATCTGTAAGGTCTCTTGTTCTGCACAGTTTAAGCATTTTAAAGGTCGGAGAGAATATTTTCTTGCCATGTCCTGGAAGCTGGATGAAATCTTGCTTAAGAATATGGAAGCAATTGAGAAACAGTGGGGAAGCGATTACAAAACTGCACACTTAAAGATGAATGAGGCTTATATCCATTATCTGTGCGAGAATCCGTTTTTGATCAATGAGTCCTTCTGGAAAACCATTGACGAGGGACCGGCAGGAATTCATAAGTGGAAAAGCTTTCGGTTGATGGTGGAACAGTTTGTTCAGTATTGTGAGGAGAGGCAGATTCCTCAGGAGATCTATAAAAGTTATTATTTCAATTTTCAGACCCTGGCTTATGGTGCAGTTTTCGTTATTGTCAACGGCCTTCTCATGCCTGGGGTGGATCCTATACCGGATATTCTGGATCTGCAGGAAAGGATTTATAAGAACCTGGATAGGGTGACAAGGAGGTAATTGGCCTTTACAGGGGGAGGGGCATATGAAGATTGCAGGGGATAAGGTGATTCTTCGGGCAGTTGAGGAGCAGGATAGCGATATGCTTTATAACCTGATTAAGAATTCGGAGACTTCAAAAGGAGTAGGGGGGTATCACGCTCCCAACTCTTGCAGCCATCAGATGGATTGGTTCCGCTCTTCGCCAGACGGCAGTCTGCGCTTCATCATTGCAGGGAAAGAATGTCCAGAGAATGCCTTGGGAATCATATTTCTGTCCAGTGGGGATTTCAAACGGGGAGAAGCGGAACTTTATATAAAGTTGATGAAATCTGCCCGCGGCAAGGGGTATGGGAAGGAGGCTGTGGCTGTTTTGGTTTCCTACGGATTTCGTGAACTCCGGCTGCATCATATCTATTCCAACATCCTGGAATGTAATTTGGCATCCTTACGGTTGTTTGAGAAGTGTGGCTTTCAGAAAGAGGCAGTACATAGAAGCAAAGTGTATAAAGACGGACATTATGAGAATGTATGTGTCTATGGGATATCATCTGGCCTCTGATAGCATGGACCCGTTGCCTATGGAAAAATGGAGCGGATGACTGGAAGGTAAACGGTCTTTACAAGGGGTATTATCGTTTGCAATAATGAAATTGCAAACACCCTGTATTATTTCAGGAAGAGGTGAGGAGATAACCCTGTAAGAATATGGAATGATTAAAAGCCGCTGCCTGGTGAGATGATTTTCACTGGGCAGCATTTTTTGCCCTTAGAATCAAAAAAGAGAAAGAAAAGGTATTGCATTTCCATAAAAAGAGTGATAAAATTTTACCAAAGGTTAACGGTGTTAACCACCTGAAAACCTTAGGAAAAGCCATATATTCTTATAGGAGGAGAGAACATGAAAAAAGTAGTAACTAAAAGACTGGTTTCGGCAGTCCTGGCATCTAGCATGGTTCTGATGGCAGGATGTTCATCCAGCAATCCCGAAGCGGAAAGTACTACAGCGGCTGAGCCAACTACCACCACGGCAGCTGCAAGCGCCAGTGGTACCTATACCGCTGGTACTTACACCGGAGAGGGACAGGGTTTTGGCGGGGCAGTGACCGTAGCCATAA
>JAETTS010000093.1 GCA_021769025.1 Enterocloster bolteae | reverse complement strand
TACCACAGGCTTGGTATTGGCCATCGTAACTACTGTGGTGAAACCACCTGCCGCCGCCGCTGCTGCCCCTGTATGAATATCCTCCTTATAAGTGAATCCTGGATCACGGAAATGGACATGAACATCTACCAGGCCGGGAGCCACCGCACAGCCTGATGCATCGATTACAGTTTCATAAGTTCCATCCTCCTCATAAGTTCCGATTCCTGCAATGACAGAACCATCCAATATTATGTCCGCCTTATATTCCCGGGATCTTTCTGGATCAATTATAAGGCCTCCTTTTATTAAAATCATCGCGTTCTCTCCCTTCTTCCCATACGAAAAACCTTTTGGGGCAGCTGAAATACCAGCACAATTCCAAGCACAATCGCCACAGCCACCTTAAGCGCCATAAATCCAGTCTGACCTGCCAGTTCCACCTGATTGGTCACGATATAATACGCTGTCCAGTAGACACCGCCTCCCGGCACCAACGGGAAGATCCCACTGATCAAAAAAATGGTCACCGGGCATTTCTCCCAGACAGCAAAGAGCCGTGAAAGAAAGACCACCAGAATGGCAGCTATCATCGTGGCCTCCGGAGCAGTGGCGTGGGGAATCAGGAAACAATAGACCATCCAGCCGGCCCCTCCCACAAATCCGCAGTGGGGATAGTATTCTCTGGGAACACTATATAAGACAGAAAAAGCTATAGTACCTATGGTAGCTGCCAAAACCTGCCCAATCACAGCATGCCACCTCCCGTCAGCCTTTGAAACACCGTGAACACGAAGCCCACACCCATGGCAATCCCAAAAAATACCAGCATGGCATCCAACATTCGTACAGCCCCGGCAATGTAATTTTCATCAGTAATATCCCTAATCGCATTGGTAAATGCCACTCCAGGCACCAGCGGTATAATGGAGCCTATGATCATCTGGTTTAAATGCTCTCCCATCCCCAGATGATAAAATATCATGCACGCCATCGTAGCTACAGCCCCTCCGGCAATACCAGACACCATCTTTGATAAAAACGGGGTGCTGACAAAAATCACAAACAGATACAAAATTAGCCCTGTCATAAACGCCGCCAGACAGTCAATCAAGCTGCCTCCGTACAGATAGCAGAAGGCTCCGCTTCCGACTCCGGAGGCGAAGACAAGCATATGCCGGCTTTTCCCAGGCATTGTACGGATCTGTTCCAGGCGTTTCCGTACCTCTTCAATGGTATATCGGTTCTCCTCAATCTCCCTGGAAAGCTGGTTGACCGCAGCCACCCGGTTTAAATGGGAACCACTTACCGGGATATGCTGGACTTTGGCAAAGGATTTTTCCGCCATACTGCCGGAGGTCGCAAAAATACCATTGCTCAAAATAAAAGCATTACCGGATGTAATCCCGTAATGCTTACAGATTCGATTGATGGTTTCCTCCACACGGAAAATCTCGGCGCCATTCTCCAGCAGAATGTGTCCTGCCTCCATGGCAACTTCCATCACTTCTCTCTCATCTTCCATCACGATACGCTCCTGTTGATCATTCTTCTCTATTTTGTGATAGAAGACCAGATTTGTCAATATTCTTTTCGCTCTAATCTTCGGGATCCAGATCATCAAAAATCTCAGAATCATAGAACTCTCTGATTGTCATGCCCAAGCCCTCCACAAGCTTCTTGATGTTTGCAATTCCCGGGTTCTGGCTCTTTCCATGAATAATACTTTTTACGGTAGATGCCGGCATTCCACTCTGATAGGTTAACGCATAAATGGTCATGCGCCTTTCTTTGCGCAGCTGCTCTATTCTCACCTTGGTTGCCTCACATATTTTCATGCGTACACTATCTCCTTTTTTGAGATAGTGTATCCCAAATCAAAAAATAATTAGGGCGACAGAATATCCATTTCGGAAATTTTATAAATTTTTCGTTTCCTCTACAATATAGATGGGCCTGTCTTTCAATTCTGCAAATAAAATGGCAATATATTCGCCAATGATTCCCACCAGCAAGAACAGAATCGCAAACATAAAGCAGTTCAAAATCACAATCGTAGCATATCCGCTGGGAGCGCCGTTTCTGGTAAACAGGGTATAGATTAACACGAATATCCCCATAGCTGCAGCAAACATCCCGGCAAATACCCCCAGCTTCAAAGGCAAGTTGGAGAAACATACAATCGTATTAACAGAAAACTGAAACAGTTTCCGGATGCTGTACTTGCTTTCTCCAGCCACCCGGGCATGGGCTTCATATTCAATGGCAGCCTTCTTAAATCCTACACTCTGGACATAGCCCCGCAAAAACCGGATCCGGTCCCGGTAATCCTTCTTGAGAACCTGAGCAACCCGCCCGCTGACTGCAAAAAAATCTGACGCGTTACTTTCAAATTTCACATCCGAAAGCATATTGATCAGTTTATAGAACGCTGACGAAGCCAAATTTTTAAACCAGCCTGCGGACTCATTTTTGGTCCGCACCATGCTCACGACTTCCACACCGCCATCCAGCTGTTTTACGATCTCAGGGATATATTCTACGGGATGTTGCAGGTCTGCATCCATACAGATAATGCCATCTGCCTGGCTGTAATCAATTCCGGCAATCATGGCAGCCTCATGTCCAAAATTTCTGGAGAAGCTGACCACCTTGACATGGCTGTCCGCCTCTGCCAGGCGTTCTAAGATCTCCAGGCTTTTGTCCTGGCTGCCGTCATTGACAAAGACAATCTGATACTTCCATGGAATCGTTTCCAAGACCAAAACGGCTTCCTGATAAAATTTCTCCAACGCGGCTTCCTCATTGTATACGGATACCACCACTGATAACAGCTTCTCCATCTGTCCTCTCGCTCTCTTGTCTGCTGCGGCAATCATTTGCTGCCTTATTGCCTCCCGTCAACTTTAATCTCAATGCTGGAGTGGGCCGGCACTCTTTTTTCTTTTGGCGGCAATTTCCTGTAATCTCCATAAATCCAGGTCAATACCTCATGCCATCCCTTTGGTGCCATCAGCAGGGTATCTTCGAATGGAAGATCCACAACCTCATCGCACCAGGCCTTTTCCACTGTCACGTACAAAAAATCCGGCTGATAATTACTATAATAGCGCAGCCTGCTTGTACTTTTATTGTCTTTTACAGCCACCGCCCTCTGCATCCTGCGAATATTTTTCATAGGAATCCATCTTCCGACAGTAGCCAGGCATGCCACCACTGCCTTACCTGCCAGACTATATTTTGAATAATCCAGGCGGTACCGATGGCCCATAGCCAGCCCATAGATTCCTACCTGAAGCAGCTTCGTAAAACGGGCTGCCAGCACGTTCTCCGGAAGGGTATCCTGAATAAACAGATCCACCCACAGATGATTCAGCTTTCCACCATAGAACGCCATCTCTTCCCCGCTCTCGTGAGTCTGGCTGTCCAGATATAAAATTCTTGGGGTAAAGTCGTAAAAGGCATCTCCGTCTCCCAGCTGCCTAGGCTCTAAAAACTCCAGGCCTTCTGGCAGTTCTTTCCTTACCACCCGCGCAAACCGTTCATAGTTTTCCCTAGTAAACACCACATCCGCATCGTCATCCCAGGGGATAAACCCCTTGTGGCGCACTGCCCCCAGAAGCGTCCCTGCATCCAACATATATTGGATGTGATACTTCCGGCAGATCCGGTCGATCTCTTTTAACATCTTTAAATTTGCCTGATGAACGGCTGTTAAATCATACTGTTTTGACATATATTAGCTCCTGTTTATTCTAGTCCAGCGCCTCAAGGATCACTTTGACCATGTAGTCAAGCATCTCATCCGTCATTCCCGGATAGACTCCCACCCAGAAAGTATCTTTCATAATGCGGTCTGTATTCTTTAAATCCCCTACAATCCGGTATCCGTTTCCTGCGGCACGCATCTGGTCAAAGCACGGGTGTTTGGTTAAATTCCCTGCAAACAACATTCTGGTCTGGATGCCTCTGGACTCGATATACGGAACCACTTGGTTCCTGTCAGTTCCCTCCTTAAGGGTAATGAGGAAGCCAAACCAGCTGGGTCTGGAAGAAGGCGCCTCCTCTGGCAGAATCAGTCGATCCTCTGCTGCCTTCAGCCCGTCATAAAGTCTCTGGAAATTATGGCGCCTTCTCTCCACAAAGGACGGAAATTTGTCAATCTGGGCGCACCCGATGGCCGCCTGGAGATCTGTGGCCTTCAGGTTATATCCAAAATGAGAATAGACATATTTGTGGTCATATCCGGCAGGCAGTTCCTTATACTGCCGGTCAAAACGGTGGCCACACAGATTATCACGTCCGGGAGGGCACACACAGTCACGCCCCCAATCGCGGAAAGAACGGATAATCTTATTCAGAAGCGGATTATCCGTATATACGGCTCCTCCTTCTCCCATAGTCATATGATGGGGAGGATAGAAGCTGGAGGTTCCCATATCTCCAATGGTGCCCGTGAATTTTTCCGCACCGTCAATGGTATACCTTGTCCCCAGAGCATCACAGTTATCCTCTATCAACCACAACTTATGCCTGTCACAGAATGCCTTTACTGCCTTAAGGTCAAAGGGATTCCCCAATGTATGGGCAAGCATGACCGCTTTGGTCTTCTCCGAATAGGCTTTCTCCAGCATGTCCGCATCAATGTTATACTGGGGAATGGTCACGTCCAAAAAGACAGGAACCGCCCCATACTGGATCATCGGTGCCACCGTGGTGGGAAACCCGGCAGCCACTGTGATGATCTCGTCCCCTCTCTTTACCTGCCTCTCTCCCAAAAGTGGGGAGGTCAAAGCCATAAATGCCAACAGATTGGCTGAGGAGCCAGAATTCACCAATGCACAATATTTTATCTGAAGATACTCTGCCATCTTTTTCTCAAATTCATCGGTATACCGCCCGGATGTAAGCCAAAATTCCAGAGCGCTATCCACCAGATTCCGCATCTCCTTCCTGTCGTAGACTCTGGATGCATAGGGTATCCGATCCCCTTCTTCATAGGGTTTTTTCTGATGGAAGCGATCACAGTATTCCTCCACCAGATGTAAAATCTCCTGTCTTGCCTGTTCCTCTGATTGGTTCTCAAACATCTTGTCTTTCCTTTCCTCTATAAAACGCCTCGATCTGCCTGTCCATAACCTTTAACATATCCTCACCATCCAGATACGCCTTTGTCCATTCCACTGTCTTCTCTATAGCTTCCCTCACTCCCATAAGCGGCCGCCATCCGAATATCCACCGGATCCTGGAACAATCCAGCTTTAAAAAATTGGCTTCATGAGGGCCTCCGTCATGGCGGTTTACCCACGATGCACCTTCTCCCCACGCCTGGCAGAACAGATCGGCCAACTGGCCTGTTGTCACACAGTTTTCATCATCCGGCCCTACATTGTAGTATCCTTGATACTTGGGATCTTTCCACTGCCTCATAGCGATCAGCATATAAACCAGAAGGGGTTCCATCACATGCTGAAACGGCCTGGTAGAGTAGGGATTCCTTACCACAATCTCCCTGCGGCCTGTGACTGCCCGGATACAATCCGGAATGATGCGGTCATTGGCAAAATCTCCGCCTCCTATCACATTGCCGGCCCGTGAGGTAGAGATGGCACATCTCTGGTCTCCAAAAAAGGACTTGGCATAGCTGTGGGTCACCAGTTCCGAACAGGACTTGCTGTTGGAATAAGGGTCATAGCCATCCAAGGGATCGCACTCCCGATATCCGTATTCCCATTCCTTGTTCTCATACACCTTGTCTGTGGTTACATTGAGAAATGACTTCACCGTCTGGGTTTGCCTGATGCATTCCAGCACATGAACCGTTCCCATAACATTGGTCTCATACGTATAGACTGGATCTTTATAGGAATCCCGGACAATGGGCTGTGCTGCCAGATGAAACACCACCTGGGGCTTTACCTGGTCAAACACTTCTCTCATACGTTTTAAGTCTCTTACATCCCCTGTGAAGCTCTCCATGGTCTCCCCAAGTCCTGCCACATCATACAAAGCCGGATCCGTTGGGCTCTCCAGGGCATATCCACTTACTATTGCCCCCAAATTCTCAAGCATCCGGCACAGCCAGCTTCCTTTAAATCCAGTATGTCCTGTAACCAGCACCCGTTTTCCATTGTAAAATTCGCCTAATTCCTTATGGATTTCCTCGATCCATTCTCTCATCGCTGTCTCCTTACCTTTAGTCCTTCCATTTCTTCCAGGGTGCATGGCCTCCCTGCCACAGTTCCTCCAGCTTCTTCATCTCCCTCTGGGTATCCATGCACTGCCAGAATCCATCATGGTGAAAACTCATCAGCTGCCTCTCTTTTACCAATCTTTCAAGGGGTTCCTTCTCAAATGCCACATGATCTCCGTCAAGATAACCAAAGATCTCCGGATTCAACACCATAAATCCGCCATTAACCAGGCTGGCATCCTGTTCTCCTTTCTCCCGAAAGGATTTCACTGTATTATCCGGGAAAATGTCCAGAATTCCTTTCATCTGGGCAATATTTACCGTAGTCATCGTGGCAATCTTTCCATGGCTTTTATGGAATTCCAAAAGAGCTTTCAGATCCACATCGCAGACGGCGTCTCCATATGTCATCATGAAGGGATTGTCGCCGATATATGGCTGGATCCGCTTGATCCGCCCTCCGGTTAAGGTATAAAGCCCTGTGTCTACCAGCGTCACTTTCCAGGGCTCCGAGTAATTATTGTGGACTTCCATTTTATTGTTCGCCAGATCAAAGGTCACATCTGACATATGAAGAAAATAGTCGGCAAAAAACTCCTTCACTACATACTGTTTGTATCCCAGACAGATCACGAACTCATGAAACCCAAACTCTGAATAGTATTTCATGATATGCCACAGAATCGGCCTTCCGCCGATCTCAATCATTGGCTTTGGCTTCAAATGGCTTTCCTCGCTGATCCTGGTTCCCAGTCCTCCTGCTAACAGTACTACCTTCATGTGTGTTCCTCCGTTATCTGCTTATCTGTTGAATACATTCCAATGGTGCTCCTTCAATATGGTAAGGGCATTTCTCACCAACTCCCCGGCATCCGCAGAGCTGGTGTGGTATTCAAAGGATGCAGCCAGTTCTTCATTGGTCCTGTTCTCAAAGTCCAGTGCAACCACTGCCCGGTTGACACAAGCTTCCTTCCGCCACTTGGTCATCCGTATCTCTCTCCAAGTAGTATATCCATTTCCTGCCAAAAACACAACGACCATTCCTGCAATTGCTGCCATCTGCACCTGTTTCTTTTTCTGTCCGTTCTTCTTCCTGACTTTTTGAGCCTCCAAAGGCTGATCTTTTTCACGTTCTCCGTGCCACCTTCTCCACACAAACGCGAACGTTAAGAGAATTCCCAGGATTCCCACTTGAAACTGAAGGGCATAACGTGAACTCATGCCGTAGCTTTCGATCAAAAAGGACCAGCGGGAGATCAGGATCAGGCAATGGTTCATCCCGCCGGAAACAATGAGAATCAGGGGAAACAGAGTGTCTTCATAAATCTTATAGCGAAGCTGGTACCACAAGGCCAGCAGGTAGGCTGCACCTACCATCACCCCTATGACCATATACGGCGTATTGGTGTGGAAAACTTCTGCCGCCGCCTCCCCGCCTATCACCGTAGAGCACAGAGACTTGATGAAGAAACGGACAAAGAAGCCCGGCGTATCCACAAACTGCCGAAAGAGAGAACCATCAGAAGTCAGCCCGGTATTCACATGGGACGTGCTCCACAGATAGCACAACAAAGGAAGAATGACGCAGATTCCGTACAGAAGATACCGCTTGTCCCACGTCCTTGTCTTTTTCCAGGTGATTACCATGCAAAAGCCATACCCTAAAAGCAGTACACCGGAATAGGCTGCGCAGTATGGCCCTGCCACCCCCATAGTAATGAGCCAGGGAAGAACCAGCATCTTGATCTGGTCTCCCTTCTTTTCTTTTCCTGTCCAGACTCGCTCCCACACCAGATAGTGATAGTAAAATCCGGCAAATGCGAAGAAGTGTACCCAGCCGCTTCCGTTATTCATCATTTCCCACTTATTCAGGCTGAAAAACACTGCCATAAGAATCAGATACCAGACGGTATCAATCTTTTCTCGGATACAGTAACTGGCGATGGCAGCTGCTGACAACATCAAAGAAAGTACTCCCAAAGCCTGGTCAAACCGAATACTGTAGTGAAACCAGGTGGTATTCACGATTCTCATCAGGTAATTGACGGGGATCCTGGTCAACACATCTCTGACAAAGAACTTCTTCGGATTCCACACATCCGGAAGATAGCTGTTGACCAGACGGATATAGTCTGAATACACCACATCATAAAAAGACAGGTACAAATACCAGACACACAAGATCCCTCCCATAAGCGGTATGAGATAGTACCACCTTCTTTGTTTTTCCATAAATACTCCTCCAAGATCAATCTGTCGTAACCCGCATCATCATGGCAAGCCGTTTTCCTTCTGACGACTCATAGGCATTCTTTGTATAAAAATTATTTTCAAA
>JAETTS010000092.1 GCA_021769025.1 Enterocloster bolteae | reverse complement strand
GAAAATGCCTCCCGGTTTTTTGAGGAGTTTGCCAGGGATTATGGAATGAAGGCAGTTCTGATTTCTTATAGAAGCCTTTTGGATTATGAGAAAGGGTACAGCCATACATATGGCAGAGGTGGCCTTTTAGATTTTGACATCGAGGAGGATGGAATGTATATCTGCTCCTATGCAGCCTTTGAAGAAGAGGAACGGAAGTTAAGCCGCTTTGAGTTGCAGGAGTACGACGGTATGATCTTTTGTTGCATTGATAAAGAGGAAGGACAGGATCTGGTGATCTCTGCCGGGCAGGATCCGTGGTTGGAACTGGGAGAGACAACGGGGGAGCCGCTCTCCAAGGTATATTCTGCAGACAAGAAAAAGCCTGGTGACATTATTGTCTATGTACCTACGGAGACCTACGGGAGACA
Source organism: Enterocloster bolteae (assembly GCA_021769025.1). The sequence continues at coordinate 8,271 of JAETTS010000092.1, read as the reverse complement.
GGTGTCTGTATTTATTCAGCACGTTTCTGACGGTAAATGGTGGCAGTATGAGGATTATACCCATCTGACCAAGGATAAGAAGTATATTGTGGTGTCCTCCCTTGGGAGGGACGCAAGCTTTGATTTCGCTGTTTTTAAAAAGGTGTATTGACCTGGTGTGAACTCTAAGTAGTATAATGAAAATACTTCTGAAAGGAGGCCGTGGCAGATGACCATTAGAGAAGTCAGTAAAAAGTATAACATTACACAGGATACTCTTCGCTACTATGAACGGGTAGGCATGATCCCCACTGTTACCCGTACGGCAGGGGGAATCCGTGATTACAGGGAAAAGGATCTGGAATGGGTGGAACTGGCTGTGTGCATGAGAAGTGCAGGGTTGCCGGTGGATGCCATGGTGAAATATGTGAAACTGTCACAGGTCGGCGACTCGACGCTGGGAGACCGGTTGGACCTTCTTAAGGAGCAGAGGGAGATTCTGCTGGATCAAAAAGAGCAGATGGAGGAGACGCTTAAGCGGTTGAATGTTAAGATCTCACGCTATGAGGCAGCCATGGAAACGGGGAAGCTGATATGGGACAGTAAATAAGCGGTGCTTTACATTTTCCATAACTGTGATATACTGGTAAGATCAGTATATGGAAAAGTAAAGGAGCTTCAAAGCTTAAGATGAAACAGTACGAGATGGACATGTGTACAGGCTCCCTGTGGAAGAAGATTATGGTTTTCAGTGTACCATTAATGTTTTCCAACATTCTACAGGTAGTCTTCAATATATCGGATGTGGCGGTGGTCGGCAAGTTTGCCGGCCCGCTTGCATTGGGAGCAGTGGGCTCCACCAGTATTCTGGTGTCGCTGTCCACTGGCATCCTCTTGGGGCTTGCCAGCGGTGCCAGCGCGCTGACAGCCCTTTTTATCGGAGCCCGCAATAACAGGGAAGTGGAAAAAACGGTTCACACATCGGCGCTTATGATGGCATTTGCCGGTGTGTTTATTATGGTTGCAGGAATGCTGTCTGCCGGTGGGATATTAGGCCTTATGGGTACAAAAGGGGAACTGATTGAGGGTGCCAAGTGTTATCTGCGGCTATATCTTCTGGGAACTCCGGCGCTGGCAATGTTTAATTTTGGAAATGCGGTGTTAAGCGCAGCAGGGGATACCAGAAGGCCCTTATATTATCTAAGTTTTGCAGGGGTGGTAAATGTGCTCCTGAACCTGTTTTTTGTCATCGTATGCCATATGGGAGTGGCTGGGGTGGCGGTTGCCAGCGTTATTTCCCAGTATATCTCGGCAGTGTTAGTCTTAAGGCTTCTGCTTCGTAGTGGGGAGGCGTTTGCCCTGCGGCTGGAAGCCCTCCAGATAGACAGGGATAAGTTGGTTCGGATTTTGAGGATCGGAGTTCCCTCTGCCATTCAGTACGCCCTGTTTGCAGTGGCTAACTTATTTGTCCAGGCCAGCGTCAATTCCTTTGACCATGTGATGGTGGAAGGCAATTCCGCCGCTGCCAATTCGGATCCGCTGGTGTATGATATGATGGCCGCTTTCTATACAGCCTGTACCAGTTTTATCGCTCAGAATTTGGGGGCCAGAAAGCGGGACAGGATCCGAAAAAGCTTTCTCATCTGCCTTTTGTACTCCTTTTTGCTGGGCCTGATACTGGGAGTGGGGATCTATGCGTTACGGTATCCCTTTTTGTCGCTGTTTACCAATGAGGCGGCTGTTGTGGATGCCGGGATCAAGAGGCTTTCGGTTATGGCCCTGTCTTACTGCATCAGTGCATTTATGGACTGTACCATAGCGGCCGCCAGGGGGCTGGGCAAGACGATCATTCCTATGTTCATCGTGACGGCAGGCTCCACGGTCTTTCGGCTTCTGTGGATATGGACGGTGTTTGCATATTTTAGGACCATAGAGTCTTTGTATCTGCTGTATGTGTTTTCCTGGACCATAACCGCTGTGGCGGAGATGATCTATTTTATTAGAATATTTAAGAAAGAAACGTAGAGGAGAAAACCCCAATGGCAAAAGCAAGGACAACCGCTTTTTTTTGTAAGGAATGTGGATATGAGTCTGCAAAATGGATGGGGCAGTGCCCTGGGTGCAGGCAATGGAATACATTTGTGGAGGAACTGACAGGGAAGAAAGACTGGGTAAGCGGGCGGATCAGTCCATTAAAAAGAGCAAAGCCCTCCCTTCTGTCAGAGATTTCCATTGAAGAGAAGGGTCGTGTCCGCACCGGATACAGAGAACTGGATCGGGTATTGGGGGGCGGTGTGGTAGGGGGATCCCTGGTGCTGGTAGGGGGTGATCCAGGTATTGGCAAATCCACCCTGCTTTTGCAGGTGTGCCGGAATCTGGCAGCAGGAGGCCAGAAGGTTCTCTACATTTCCGGTGAGGAATCCTTAAAGCAGATCAAGCTGCGGGCCAACCGTATCGGAACCGTGACGGGAGAGCTGCTATTCTTATGCGAGACCAGTCTGGATCAGATCCAGGAGACCATAGGAGAGGTAAAGCCAGAGATTGTGATTATTGACTCCATTCAGACTATGTTTCGGGAAGAAGTGGCTTCGGCGCCAGGAAGTGTCAGCCAGGTGAGGGAGTCTACCAATCTGCTGATGCAGATTGCCAAGGGAGATGGGATCACTATTTTCATTGTGGGACATGTGACCAAGGAAGGGGTAGTGGCTGGTCCCAGAGTCTTGGAACACATGGTGGATACGGTGCTGTATTTTGAGGGGGATCGCCATGCCTCCTACCGGATCCTTCGGGGTGTAAAAAACCGGTTCGGCTCCACCAACGAGATCGGTGTCTTCGAGATGCGGGAGCAGGGGCTTGTGGAGGTGGAAAACCCTTCAGAATTCATGCTGGACGGAAGGCCTCAGGGAGCCTCCGGCGCGGTGGTGGCCTGCGCCATGGAGGGCACCAGGCCCATTCTTTTAGAGGTTCAGGCGCTGGTGGCCCAGAGTAACCTAGGAATCCCCAGGCGGACCTCGGCGGGAACCGATTATAACCGGGTGAACCTTCTGGTGGCAGTTCTGGAGAAGCGATGCCGCTATGAGATGGGCCGCTATGATGTGTATGTAAATATCGCCGGAGGGATGAAGATGAACGAGCCGGCGCTGGATCTTCCGATTCTTATGGCGTTAGTGTCAAGCCTTAAGGACCGACCGGTGGATGAAAAGACCATTCTGTTTGGCGAGGTGGGGCTATCTGGGGAAGTACGGGCGGTTTCCCTGGCGGAGCAGAGGGTGAATGAGGCGGTGAAGCTGGGGTTTGAGACCTGCATCCTGCCGCAGATCTGTCTGGACAAGATGAAGAAGCGGGAGGGAATCCGGCTGATCGGAGTAAAAAATGTGAGAGAAGCGATCGGTGTGCTGTAGAAGAGGCTGTTGCAAGATGGCAGATTCATCCAATATATTGTCAGGATACTTCGTAAGTATTGGCTTTATATTGTGGAATCGCCGTATTTTTGCAACCGCCTTTTTTTAATATCTGAATCAATATTTGAATCCACCAGGAAAAAAGCTTGACATATATCGATTATCTATATATAATAGATCAAAATAATATATCGATTATCTATATATCGATAATTTACACATAGACGGTTTATACACAGGCAATCTATATATAGATAATCGATTGAGATAAGGTTATGTAAGGCATTTGCAAAACGCAGGTTTTTCCGGACAGATGCAGTGTTGGCCGTCACCGAGGCGGCAGCGGACAGGCAACTCTTGGTTTTCCAGAAAGACGTAGCGTTGGCAAATACTGGAGGCCATATGACAGAAAGGAGTAAAACATGGGATCAGACAAAGGAATGGTATCAGGGAATACATCGATGCTGATCTTACAGCTTTTATCGGAAAAAGAGATGTACGGCTATGAGATGATTGAGACGCTGCGAGACCGGTCCAACCGGATCTTTGAATTAAAGGCAGGCACGCTGTATCCGTTGCTTCACAGCCTGGAGTCCCAGGGCTTTTTAGTTTCCTATGAAAAGGAGTTCCAGGGAAAGGTGCGGAAGTATTATCAGATCACCAGGGAAGGAAAGACGTATTTGAAGAAACGGGTGGAGGAGTGGAATGCTTATTCGCAAGCAGTTTCTGATGTGTTGGGAGGTGTGGTTTATGAGATGGCGTGAGATGATAATGTCTGGAAAATTGGAAAAAAGAGAGGTTTCAGACGACAGCCATGACGGTGTTGCCTCCAGTTTGAAAGAGAGGCAGCCAAGGGAGATGAAAACATATATAGAGAAGCTGAAGGAGCAGATCCGCAACCCCAAAGCCAGACAGATGGCAGCGCTGGAGATTCAAGATCATATCGATGACCAAGCAGAAGAATACGAAAGGCAAGGTATGGAACGGGAGGCAGCGGTCATAGAAGCAGTAAAACAGATGGGAGATCCGGTGGCAGCAGGCGTGGAGTTGGATCGGATCCATCGCCCCAGGATGAACTGGCCTTTGTTTGGCATCATTGCATGTTTCAGCATACTGGGCCTGATCCTCCAATATGTCTGTTTTTACGGAATGGGAGACGAACTTCTGAAATACCAGCCCACAGCCCGGATCTCCAATATGCAATTTTATAGGCAGTGCGCATACACCCTGCTTGGACTGGCGGTGATGACTGGAGTCTGCTTTCTTGACTACAGCAGAATCGGAACACATTCCAGAGTTCTGGCCTTTGTATTCCTGTTTGGAATCTGGCTGGCCTGCCAGACTGGAGGGATAACTATGGTAAATGGAAACCGATCCTGGTTTCTTCTCTTTCCTATGAGAAACGGAGGATTTCCATATTTCAAAAGTATCTTATACTTGTTTGTACCGCTGTTTGGAGGGATTCTCTATAAAAGCCGTGGGGAAGGGTATAAAGGGATTGCTGCAGGCTTCCTTTGGATCGCGGCATTTATGGCAGTGGGGAAAACCGTAGGAGGCGGTATGGGCGGCACCATCGATGTGATTCTGGTGTGCATCTTCCTGCTTTTTGTTGCTATTGGAAAAGGTTGGTACGGAACAGAAAACCGCAGGTATTTTTTTGCAGCGGCTATAATGATATGCATCATAGGAGGAATCATCGTACTGGGAAGGCTGCCGGACTACGCCCTTCATCAGCTTTATGGAATCAGGAACCGATTTATCAAAGACGCTCCCGCCGGATACTTGAATTCCAGAATTTGGGAGATGGTAGGAAACCTGGCGCTCAACGGAAGCAGCACTGCTGTTTTAGGAAGCAAAAACCTTCTGCCATGGGAAAATATTTCTCTGTCCGATATTCAGTATGACTTTATTTTCCTGCAGATGGCCTCCCAGCTGGGGATCTTTAAAATGCTGCTTCTTTGCCTTAGCCTGGCGGGAATGCTGCTTGGGCTTTTCTATGCGGTGATAAAGCAGAGAAACCAGATGGGACAGATCATGGGCATGGGGTGTGCTTTGATCCTTGCCCTGGAGACGGTGCGGACTATACTGAACAATCTGGGCTTGTACGTGGCTTCCACCAACGGACTGATATTTTTCTCATACGGAATAGGGCATACCCTTGTGGTGTACATCCTCCTTGGCGTGATATTAAGCATTTACAGGTATAAAGATCTGGTATGGGAGAGGAATGGTGAGAGCATGCCAAGACATAACCCTACATTTCGTTACTGTTCACGTGGGTTCACAGCAACTGGCAAAAATTCATGAAAATCGCCTGCGGCGGTTCTAAACGCCAGTGGCACTTGTTTAAGACGGATCGAAACGGAGTGTAAAGGGATTTTTGCCCGCCAGCCCAAGTTAGTATACGGTCAGCGCAGCAAGCGTGCAGACCTATCTGAACAGTAACTATATTTCAATCCCTTAAAAAATCAATTTTCAAAAATTGTTGACAGATGTCGCATTTCGTGGTATGATAAGCAGGTCGCTAAGACATAGGGGAATAGTTCAATGGTAGAGCAGCGGTCTCCAAAACCGTAGATGGGGGTTCGAGCCCCTCTTCCCCTGCTTTTCATCCCATCTTAATTGGTTAAAAGCCTTACAGAAAGGTTTTTAGCCTTTTTTATTTGTATCTTCATTAATGTTTGAAGCAATCATGTCGATATATTTTTATATAGTTAATGCTATGAACCAGGGGACCACTCAGAGAGAAAAGGGGGAGAGTGACCTTATGAATATAATGATGATCAGTTCTTTAAACACATATACAAAGAATATGAGCATGAAGATGAAGTGGCAGCAGAAGCAGAGTTCCGGAGATTACGGCGTGGGGAAAGCTGCTTATAAGGATCAATGGGCCAAGGAGCAGGCTGAAGAAGCAGAGGGGCCGGGAAAGCCTTCCGGTTCTGCCAAAGAGTTAAATAAGATCCGGATGAAGCTGAATGCCGGGAAGCGCCTGACATCGGAGGAGATGGCTTATCTGGAGGAGCATGATCCGGAGACATACAAGAAGGCCAAATCCATTGAGATGGAGCGGCAAGCCTATGAGCAGGAATTGAAGCGGTGTAAAACTAAGGAGGATGTACAGCGGCTTAAGATGTCCCATGCCGCAGCTTCCCTAAGTTCTGTAAATGAGATTAAGAACAATCCCAAAATCCCCAGTGGCAAGAAGCTGGAGCTGATTGTGCAGGAGCACCGGAGATTTTGCGCCATCGAAGAGGAGATGCAGAAGTTCGTGGACAGCGGCCGTTATTCCAAGCTGCCTACTGAGCAGGAACAGCAGAAAGCAGAGAAGGAGATGGAGGAAGCCCGGAAGGCGGAACAGACTATCACAGACAAGACCGATGATATTGAGGTTCCGGCAGAGGAAGCCGCCAGGATCAAAAAGGCGGAAGAACAAGGGGAGACGACACAACCCCAACCATACGAGACTAAAACTGCAGACGCAGGGATAGAAGCTGGCAAACCCTTAGCCGTCCCAGAAGGAAGAAAGGCAAAGGATGTGGTTCTGGAGTCGAAAAAGAGCCGCATGGAGGCGGAAGTGACTCCAGAGGCAAGAAAAGTTAGGTGGGCAAAAGCCCAGGCAGCCTATGCCCAGGCGGAAATTGGCATTCAGACAGTCAGCGCCGTAGACATAAAGGTAGAGGGAATATAACAGGTGCAAGGTTCAAACAATATAAGGTTAAGCTGATATAAAATTGAGAAAAAAGAGATTCCATAGAATACTATAGAGTCTCTTTTTCATTTCGGAAAGGGACAGAAAATCATATGGATGTATCGCAGAAAACCATAAAAGAGAGAAAACAGGCCATGAGAAGCCAGATGAAGGCGCTGCGGACAGGCTTAAGCAGTTGCTATCGCATCGAAGCAGACCAAAAGATCCGTTTCAACCTGAAATCTACAGAAGCATACAAGAAAAGCCAGGTGATATTTTGCTATGTCAGTTTTGCCGAAGAAGCAGACACAAGGCTATTTATCCAGGATGCCCTGGAAGAGGGGAAGCTGGTGGCAGTTCCAAAGTGCCTGGGAAACGGGCGGATGGATGCATTTGCGATCTCCGGGCTTTCTGATTTAGAGAAAGGCTTTCATGGGATTTTAGAGCCTGGGAGCCATTTCCGCAAGATAGAGCCAGACCATTTGGATCTATGTGTCATCCCATGTATTGCCTGCACCAGCCAGGGAGTCCGCTTAGGATACGGAGGTGGGTATTATGACCGTTATCTTATAAAAACCAGTGGATTCCGGGTATTGCTGTGCCAGGAAAAAATGGTTTGCCAGGACATTCCTGTGGAGAGCCATGATTGCCAGATGGACATGATTATCACGGAAAATCAGGTGATTTTCTGCTAAAATGTAGAATATGATTGTCTGTTATCCTGTAAAATGGTTAGAATCAAGAAATAATTCATTTTAGTAAATTAAGTTAATTATCAAAATGTGTTAAAAAGAACGTTTGTTTTACAGAAAAAAACGGTGGAAGTTTACAAGAAAATAAAGCCTCTCACAGACAATACCAAATTTGACAACATCTGCCAGGTATGATATAACAGGTTCAGCAGCGAAAATAAACTATTTTTTTCAAATATCAAAGAGGAGTTGATAATCATGAAACAGAAAAAAATTGTATTACCTACTATTGAGGCTGCGAAGGCGTTTGTTGCAGCCGCAACGAAATGTGAGTTTGATGTTGATGTATATTATAACCGTATTGTGATTGACGCAAAGTCCATTCTGGGAGTCTTAAGCCTGGATTTAAGGCGGGTGCTTACCGTAAGGTATTCGGGAGACGACACGGAGTTTGAGACATTCTTAAAAGAAAACGCTGCAGAGAGTGCTGCATAATATTGTTGATAAG
>JAETTS010000091.1 GCA_021769025.1 Enterocloster bolteae | reverse complement strand
ACCGTAAGCCGCCCTGATGATACGTATCCAGCGTATTCTTGATTGCTTCTGGATCCAGGCTTTTTCTCATCTGGACAAACAGCTGGCCCACCTTCTCATCCTGGCTCATACCGGCAATGGTGTCCTCCACCCACTGAATCGCCTCATCACCAAGGCAAAATGGCTTCTCTCTTAAATTAACCATCCTTCTCCTCCTTCTTGTCTGTCTCCCGGACAGAATGTATTGTTCTGCAAGCTTAAGCCGCGAGGATCCAGCCTACGCGGCTCCATGCATTGCTTCTTAAAAAGATTATACCGGATTTCTCACGATTTCCCCAGAAAAATTTTTATGATTTCCAGCAATATTTTCTGCTAAATCGCAGCAGAGCCAACACTTTGCCGTCACCAGCCTTTCACCTGGATTCCGTCAAAGAAGAATTCCAGAATCTCCCGGTAGCCTTTCCCGGCCTTGGCCATAGCCTGGGCGCCGTTCTGGCTCATTCCTACCCCATGGCCATATCCGCCTCCGTATATGGTAAAGACAGTTACCTGATTTTCATCTGGCTCCCCGCATTCTATTGAAAGAAAGGAACTGGGCAGGGAAGACCATCCGGTTACTGTAGTGCCATCCTGCTTGTGGATCACCAGTTCTGGATTGCCTAAGATGGAGCGGATGGAACCCTCTCCCTGAATTTTGCGGCTTCCTTCAGTTCCTTCCACCACCATGACGCTTCCGATCCCTCCTGTGGAGCGCTCCTCAATGGCGATGTTTGTGATGGTTCCAATATCACTAATCTTCTCTTCCAGCTGCCTGCTGGTCAAGGTTGTATTCCAACGGTAAAGGGCAAAATCGGACTCATATCCTTCTGCCCGGCTTTTGATAAATGTCCCAAATTCCTCATTGGAGGTAAGATCTTTCTGTCCACCACCCTCTTTCACTGCAACCCCTTTCAGATAAGGGATATCCGACAGATCCGCCCCCCATATGGTACCATCTGTTGTATGGCCACAGGAAGTGGAAAAATAGAATGCTTCCGCCGCCTCTTCCCCATACATCAAAAGTTCTCCATAAGTCTCATTTACCGCCACGTCTGTCCCACTGCTGACATCTAAGTTGTTGTACACCTGAAACCGGGTGCTGTCATCCACATGGGCACCATACTGCCTGTAGCTGTTTCCCTGAATCTGGCGGTAGGCGTAGGTCCTGGCGCAGACTGCCTGGGCCTTCAGCGCTTCCTTCTCATAGCTGACCGGCATTTCACTGGGTACCACCCGCTTTAGATAATCTTCCAGATACAGTTCATTCACCAGCACAAGAGATCCTTCCTCTCTGGCAATTTCCAGCCGGCCAGGGTAGACAGGGATTCCATTGGCCCGCTCTAAAGACAACACCCGGATCCCCTTCTCTTTATCATTCGGCTCGAAGATGACTCTTCCCTTTTGAAACCATTCATCCTCCGGTGACAGCGTGAGAGTATCCCCGCTGTTGAAGGTGTATTCTTTCTTATCCACAGTATATTTGCCACCACTTAAGAATTCCAGCTGAATCTTGTCATGAAACAAGGTTTGAAAATTGTTGTTCATCACCAAGACCCGGATGGTGTCCGCCTCAAAGGGCCGCAGAATCAGTGCAGCACACAATTTTCCGTCTGCTGTCACAAACTCCTGACAGTCGTATCCTACCAAAATACTGCCAACCGTTTGGCTCTCAAAATCTCCATACACCTTGTATACATGAAACCCATCTTCCAGAGGCACCTCTCCATATCCTTCAATCTCAATAGAATCTTCTTTTACAGAGAGGACCTTCCCGCCAACCCGCTCCTTTTTTAAAGTAACCTTCTTTAGCTCCCCTCTGGACAGGTAAAGATCCGCCACCTGGCTTTCCATCTCCTTTGGGGACTTAACCTTTTTCTGAACAGAAAAGGTTCTGACCGTACTTCCCACATATCCGGTCAGCTGGGTTTCGTCGGCTTCGGAAACCCAGACATTTTTATAAACCACATCCTCGCTGACCAGTTCTATGACACGGATAATCTCACCGCCTCGCTGCAGTACCAGAATCTCCCGATCCAGATATTTAGACAGGGCCAAGCCCTGGAATCCAAACCTTCCCTGATCCGTATGTACCACCCAGGCTTCTCCCTCTCCCCCATTTTCCGGAGTTCCCCAGATCACCAGGTTCTTCTCCTCTACCTGAGTTTCTCCGGATTCCTGGCACAATCTATCGTACAATTCCCACCACAGATCCTCTGGAAACGGCTTCTGTTGGTTTCTTTTTGTCACCTCTACCTGCCTGGCCAGCTTCTCGGACACATTTCCTATAAAATAAGCAGCCTCCTCATAGGTAAGCCTTCCCTCCGCCTCTTCCTCCGAAGCCGTTGTCAGTTCTTCGGAAATCATCCCATGACGGTATAAGTAATCCATATATTTCACATACCACTTATCCTGGCTGCCTGCGGGAAAATACGATTGCTCTTTCTGCGCCTCACTTTTTAACTCCTCTTCGGAAGCAAGGAAAAGAGCCGCTGATTTGTAGGCAGCGGCTCTGGATATTCCCTCTCGTTCAGGTTCCCTCCATACAATGATCCCGATCAAAACAACAATCACCAGGGGAATCCCGATCATCCAGCCTACCATTCTCTTTCTCTTCATTTCCTGCACCCTACCTGATATATGTTTTTTTCTTCTCATCTATATAGTCTAACTCTCCATAATCCTTTGTGGAAGTGGACAGCTGTTTGGCAGCCAGCCGTTTCTCCACAAATTCCGATATCAGCCTGTATATCACCGCAAATGTAGGCACGCCGATGATCATGCCCACCGGTCCCATGATTCCTCCAAAAAACAAGATGGAAAACAACACCCAAAAACTGGACACCCCGGTGGAGTTCCCCAGAATCTTCGGTCCCAGAATGTTGCCGTCAAACTGCTGGATGACCAGAATGGAGATCAAAAACCAGATACACTGTTTGGGGCTGACCAATAAAAGCAGAATGGCACTGGGGATCGCTCCAATAAACGGACCGAAAAACGGAATCACGTTGGTTACGCCGATGATTACACTGATAAGCAGCGCATACGGCATCTTCAGTATGCTCAGCCAGATAAAGGTAAGAATCCCGATGATCAGGGAATCCACCAGCTTTCCAATGATAAATCCGCCAAAGACTTTGTGGACAAACCGCAGCTTCTCGATGATCTCGTTGGCTCCGCCAATGGGAAACAGGCCATATATGATCTTCTTTCCCTGGGCGCACAGGGTGTCCTTTATATTCAGCAGGTACACCATGACGATTATGCCGATTAAAATGTTCTTCACCAGATTGATCACACTGATGATTCCGGAGTAAAGTCCAGTCAAAACCTTCTCAATGTTGGCTACCAGCCCGGTCTCCGACTGAAGCCAGCTAACCAGCTGCTCCACCGCCTGATTATAGTTGTCCAGGATAGCTGCTTCCACGTCCGGATTGTTGGCAAAGATCTCCTCGATCCATCCGGAGATAACCTGCGCATAAGAAGGAATGGAGTTGACAATACCTGTAATGCTCTTCCAGACCTCCGGAATGATCATGGAAAATAAACCGAATACCACCACAACCAGGACGATCAGACTTCCCAGGGTTGCGCCTGTCTTCTCCAGGCTGTTTCTTGTGTGTTCCCGTACAGCCGATGATGTCAAGCATTTATCCAGAGCCTTTCTAAGCCGGTTGTAGATCGGCGACAGCAGGTAGGCCAACACTGCCCCGTAGGTGATAGGAGCCAGGATTGCATTGACTTTCCCAATCGCCTGCCTTACCGCCTGCCAGCGCAAGAACAAGAGGGCCACCAAAATACAGGATACGATCACCACTACTGCTGTCACTCCCCAGCAGACATATTCATAAAATTTGTGTTCTTTCATTGTATGTTTTTCTTCCTTTGCTGTTACATTTGCTTGTTACTCTCAGTTTCTTTCCTATAAGAGTACCATATTTTTCACAAAAAGCAAAGGGTTTTGGGTAACATAAAAGCAGCGATTTCTCGCTGCTTTTCTTTTGTAACCCCAAAATGCCGGTTCTTACCTTTTGACTCCTAGCCAAGCTAGGTGGGTGACCGCACTCTGGCTTCTGCCTTCCACTCGAAGGAGGCTTGACATCCACCAGAAAATATAGGAATCCCTTATGTCATAATGTAGGTTCAAAAATTGTAAGAGTATCGAACATTTCAGGAGTTACTTTTGTTTTTTTCTAGGAACATTATACACTACTATATGGTGTTTTTCAATCCTATTTTTTTATGAAAATATGGTAAATCATTACTTTTCGCCGGTCATTGGGCAAGGGGCCGATCCTAAGCCGCGATAGACATCTTGTTCCCTGATTCAATGTATGTCCGGGGCTTTTCAATTATACATGCTTTAAGACAAATTTTCGGAGCCGAATCCCAAAGGCAATATCTCCTCCAGGGTAAATTCCTGATATTCCTTTAGAGACTTAGCCAAAATCACTTGAAAGGTCTTTGGATCGCCAAATTCCCGCATTACCTGCCTGCATACGCCACAGGGAGAACAGTAGTCTGTGATCACGCCGTCTTTGCCTCCGCAGATGACAATGGCCTCAAACTCCCGCTTTCCTTCGTTGACTGCCCGCACAAATGCGCTTCTCTCCGCGCAGATGGTGGGGGAATAAGCGGCATTCTCAATGTTGATTCCTGTGTAGACGGTTCCGTCTTTGCATAACAGGGCAGCTGCAACATGGAAATGAGAATAGGGCACATAGGAACCAGGCAATGCGTCAATAGCTGCCTGAATCAGAGTCTGTCTGTCCATCTGTTGCCTCCTTTTCCTTGATGATCTTCACGATTCTGCTGGTGCCAAGGCGATCCGCTCCCAGTTCCATGAATTTCCAGGCATCTTCCAGGGAGGATATGCCTCCTGCCGCCTTGATCTTTACATGCTCTCCTACATGCTGTTTGAACAGGGCAATGTCTTCAAAGGTTGCACCTGCTTTCGAAAATCCAGTGGATGTCTTGATAAAGTCTGCACCTGACTCTGTGACAATCCGGCACATCTCTATCTTTTCTTCTTGGGTCAGAAGGCAGGTCTCGATGATCACCTTCAGCACATGGTCTCCGCAGACTGCTTTGATGGAGCGGATCTCCTCCAGGATCTTATCATATCTCCTGCTTTTTAAATCACCGATATGGATGACCATGTCGATCTCATCGGCTCCGTTTTCCAGTGCATCTTCCGTCTCAAACACCTTAACTGCAGTGGTATGATAACCGTTGGGAAATCCGATTACCGTGCATACCGCCATTCTGTCTCCTACGTATTCCTTTGCCTGCTCTACAAAGGACGGAGGAATACAGACAGAAGCTGTACCGTATTTTATGGCATCATCGCAAATCTGGCAGATCTCCCCCCAGGTTGCCTGCTGCGCCAGTAAGGTGTGGTCTACTGCGCCAAGAATTTTACGCACATCCATATGAATTGTTCTCCTTTTTCTATAATATAGTTTCAGAACCTTTTTTCTATCGATTCTTTCTGCTTTTGTCGCAAATTGGTAGATTTAGTAGATTAGCAAGCAGGCGCATCCGCCTCTTGACGGCTTGACGGATTCACCCCGCCAATGGTTTCTGGCCTGTCAATCCTCCTCCACTTCCTTCATCTGATACACTTGATATTCTCTGTCATAGACATAACCCAGTTTCTCTGCAAGGCCTACCGACTGTAAGTTGACAGCGCTCCAGTTGGGAATCAGGTTCTTTTCCAGGCATTCCATAAGAAACGCCGCACTGCACGCCAGGGCCAGCCCCTGCCTGCGGTAGTCTTTCTTGGTACTTACCTGGACTTCCACAATACCTTCCCCGGCTCCGCAGGCGGAGCAGCCTGCCACCAGTTCTTTCCCTTTCAGGGCAGCATAGCCGAATCCCTTCTGAATGAAATGCTCCTCATCCTCAAAATTCATACACAGATTATGGCTCCACCCATGCTTGCGGGCCTGCCGGTATATGGTGCTGTCCATTCTCTTGATGCGGATCTCTCTGGGGACTGCATGGATATATTGTTTCAAAACTCCGATATCGAAGTGATGCTCTTCTTTTTTCAGGGCGTATCGGCTTACCTTTCTGAGGAGCCCCATAAACTCTTCCTCCAGCCAGTCTGCCCAACGCTCATTCTGAGGAATCAGATAGGCATGGGATGCACACTCATACAACTGGCCCTTCAGATCCAGGGCCTGGCTTCCTTTCGGCGGAAGGCCGACCAGATATGCATAATCGCCTACCAGAACCAGACAATAAGAGGAATTCTCCAGTTTCGGAACCCACACGCGCCCTACAGTTCCATCTGCGGCTCCGCGCACCAGTACCTCCTCACTCTCTTCACAGATCGACCATATGGTTTGGCGTTTTTCTCTTCCAAGTTCAATCATCATCTGCTCCCTCCCTTTTTCGAAACGTATGTTTGTTGGAACCCTTTCTCATACAGTATATCATGTAATGCCTGCTCATGCAAGAATTCCGTTTTTTAAGGGATAATATTGAAGACAATATATTTGTTGTTCCGTTATAATAATAGGCGAGGAGGTGAGGAAGATTAATGCCGAGGCAGCACTGGAACAATGGATAGACAATTATCAAAACCTGATCTTTTCCATCTGTTTCCAATTGACAAACGATTATTTTGACGCACAGGACCTTGCTCAGGAAACCTTCCTCTCCGCCTACAAAAATATGTCTGCTTTTGACGGAAAAAATGAGCGGGCATGGCTCTGTAAAATTGCTACCAACAAATGCCTGGACTACTTAAAGGCCGCTGGCCGCAGACAGATTCCCACAGAGGATCAATTTCTCATCTCCTGCCGGGATACGTCCCCGGCACCTGAAAGGGATGTGATGGAGAAGGAACTCCGTCAGGAATTGTATGACTGCTGTATGCAGTTAAAGTCTCCATATAAGGAGGTGGCTCTGGATTATTTTTATCACGAGATATCCATTGGAGAAATGGCTGCAAAGACAGGGAAGAATGTCAAAACCCTTCAGACACAGGTTTACCGGGCCAAGGCCATGTTGAAAAAGCAATACCGAAAGGAGGACTTGTGGAATGGATAATTCAAATGATAACAATCTGCCAGTCATCCAGATCTTGGAACAAGCATCTTCCAGCGAATTCTATGCCGAACGCCTGGCGGATCTGGTGGAAACCCATGGGCTGATGACTGCTCCTGCCAATCTGAAATCTTCGATCCTGGCACGCAGTAAGCAGCTGGATGTTCAGCTGATCGCAAGATCCAATCAGCTTTCCAAAAAGCTGGCATTGTGGTATTATGGATTTAAGGTAGTTTTAGCAGGCGTATGCTGTGTAGGGGTCATCCTGTCTGTACCTGATATGCATGAACGATACCTGCGTTCTGGCAGTACTTCTGATCACAGATCCATACACATAGAAACCTATAAGGTGATTCAGGAGCTTCAGGAGAAAGTGGACGATCTTTCCAAACGCTTGTGGGAAATGGGGGTATCATCATATGACAAGCAAGAAAAGTAAATTTTTAACCTTTTTTATATCGCTGATTCCAGGGGCCGGGGAAATGTACCTGGGATTTTATAAGACAGGAGCCAGCATCATGGTTCTGTTCTTTGGGAGCTATGCAATCTTCAGTTACCTGTTCCGGCCTTTCCTTTCCTTCCTTCCGGTCTTGTGGTTTTACAGCTTCTTCCACACCCATAATCTGAATAACACGCCGGACGAAGAATTCTACGGGCTGGAGGATGATTATCTGTTCCATATTCAGCCCCGTCAGCTGGTGGAACTGGCCCAAAAATACCGAAAGCCCCTGGCATGCCTGTTGATATTTGTGGGAGTCAGCATGATCTGGAACAATGTAAGCCATATTCTTTCTTCCATAGCCCATTGGTTCATATGGTCGGATGCCATCATGTCTCTCGTCCGCTATTGGACCAATGCGATCCCTCAGTTTGCGGCGGCAGCGCTGATCATCTGGATCGGATGGCACCTGATCCGGAATAAAAAAGAAACCTTAAGTACCCCCCCGTATCTGGCGGATAAGCAGATAGAGGATAAGGATACTGTGGCTGCGGCTTCGGAGAAATAAAAAATGAAATGCCCCAGGCAAAACTTTCTTGTCGCTCTGCCTGGGGCATGAAAAATTCATATTTGTATCAATGTAAGGCTTACCTATTTCGCCTCATCAATGGCCTTTCCAATATCGTGGCGCATGTATTGATTCTCGAATCTCACCCACTGTGTAGCCCGATACGCATTCTCCCTGGCCTCCTTGAGGGTGGCTCCGTTGGCGGTCACGCCAAGAACTCTTCCGCCATTTGTCACGATCTGGCCCTTATCATTGAATACCGTCCCGGAGTGGAAGACATAGTACCCATCCTTCCCCTCAAAGTTCTCCAGGCCTTCGATGGGGAATCCTTTCTTATACTCCACCGGATATCCGTCGGAAGCCAGAATAATACAGACCGTTGCCTTCTCATTGTCAAATTTCAATTCCATCTGATGAAGCGTCCCGTCGATGCAGGCCTCAAACACATCCACAATATCATTTTCCAGTCTGGGCAGAACCACCTGGGCCTCCGGGTCGCCGAATCTCGCGTTGTACTCCAGAACCTTAGGGCCATCCTCCGTTAGCATCAGGCCGAAGAAGATGACTCCTTTAAAAGGCCTTCCCTCCGCCTTCATGGCATCTACCGTTGGCTGATA
>JAETTS010000090.1 GCA_021769025.1 Enterocloster bolteae | reverse complement strand
GGTTAAAAAGAACGGAGAAAGAGGGATTTGAACCCTCGCGCCGGTTGCCCGACCTACACCCTTAGCAGGGGCGCCTCTTCGGCCTCTTGAGTATTTCTCCGCAGTTAACACACTCTATATAATTACCCTCAAATCTTTTTCTGTTTTCAAAGGCATTGTTTATTGTACCAGAGATGTTGTTTTCTGTCAACCGGTTTTTTCTATATTTTCTTATATTTTTCTCTATTTTTTATATTGCCTTTAATTTTGTTTTGCTTTTACAAGTCAGATAGCGTAGAATAAGGAATAAGAAACGAAAGGGGTAATGGCTTTGAAAAACCATATGACAACAACTCATAGCGACAAAAATGATTTTTCGAAAGGAAGCGTCATCAAAAATATTCTGGGCTTGGCTTTGCCTATGACATTGGCACAGTTAATCAATGTACTATATAATATAGTAGACAGAATATATATTGGACGGATTCCTGAGAATGCTACCATGGCACTGACAGGACTGGGTTTATGTCTTCCTATTATATCTATGGTAATCGCCTTTGCCAATCTGTTCGGAATGGGCGGGGCACCGCTGTGTTCCATTGAACGGGGACGGGGTAACGAGGAAGAGGCAGAGGCTATTATGGGCAATTCTTTTGTGATGATGGTTCTCTGCGGATTTATCTTAACTGCCCTGGGATTGTTGTTGAAACGTCCTATGCTCTATCTGTTCGGTGCATCCGATACTACGATTGCCTATGCGGACTCTTACATAACCATTTATCTTCTCGGCAGTGTTTTTGTTATGATCGGTCTGGGTATGAATTCTTTTATCAATGCTCAAGGTTTTGGGAAGGTGGGGATGCTGACTGTGCTTCTTGGCGCTGTTACCAATCTTATTCTAGATCCTGTTTTTATCTTTGTATTTGGGCTTGGAGTGCGGGGTGCCGCATGGGCCACGATCCTCTCCCAGGCTCTTTCCGCTCTTTGGATTCTTCGTTTTTTAACGGGAGACAAAGCTATTTTAAAGCTTAAGAAACAGGCATTTCTTTTGAAACGCCGACGGATTCTGGATATCATCGGCTTAGGGCTTTCCGGCTTTACCATGTCCATCACCAACAGTTTAGTCCAAATCATGTACAACGCCAACTTAGCACTTCTAGGCGGTGATCTCTATGTAGGAATCATGACCGTAGTAAATTCTGTCCGTGAAGTGATCTCCCTCCCTATCAGCGGCCTTACTAACAGCGCCCAGCCGGTTATGGGCTTTAATTATGGGGCAGGGGAATACGGTCGGGTCAAAAAGGCGATTGTATTCATGTCCGGGGTATCCGTGGCCTACACCACGATTATGTGGAGTCTTGTCCATGGTTTTCCAGAATTCTTTATCCGGATCTTCAACCGTGAGGGGGAATTGGTGGCCGCCGGAATTCCTGCTATGCAGATTTATTACTTTGGCTTTTTTATGATGTCCTTACAGTTTGCCGGGCAGTCTGTATTTGTAGCACTGGGGAAATCGAAAAATGCCGTATTCTTCTCAATCTTTAGAAAAGTCATTATCGTGATTCCTCTGATTCTCATTTTGCCCAAATTAGGACTTGGTGTCAGGGGTGTCTTTATGGCAGAACCCATCTCCAATTTTATCGGTGGCCTGGCCTGTTTCGGAACTATGCTTGTAACGGTGTGGCCAGAATTAAAGGAGTCCTGCAATAAAAAGAAGCAACCATCCAATTGATGATTGCTTCGTGTGTATAAACTGATATAAAATTGTACGTTTCATCCCTCCATTTGACGCCCCAAAAAGCCGGCTGCTGTCATCACCAATTTGGTTTCCATCTCTCCCATCTTGGCTCTGGGCTCTCTGCTCAGCAGCCCTACACTGCCAATGGCATCGCCTTCACAGATGATGGGTGCTACTACCTCTGCGGTGATTCCTTCCATTTCTTCGGAAGTCAGAGAGATAAACGCCTTCTCGTCTTTTCCTGCCAGAATTACTTCTCTTTCTCCAATGGCATGCTCCAGCTGTTTGCTGATGGTTTTTTGAAGCAATTCCTTTTTGGGTCCTCCTGCTACTGCAATGACCTGATCTCTGTCGGTAATGCAGACAATCAGGCCTGTGGACTGAGCCATGGCCTCCGCATATTGGGTTGCAAAAGCAGTCAACTCTACCATAGGAGAATATTTTTTCAGAATAATCTCTCCCTCACGATCCGTAAATATCTCTAGCGGCGTTCCTTCGCGGAGCCGAAGTGTTCTGCGTATTTCTTTTGGTATTACCACTCGTCCAAGATCATCAATTCTTCTCACTATGCCTGTAGCTTTCATAAATCATTCCTCCATTTGCTGTACTTTCCGTTTCTGGATGTAGTATCTGTACTGTAAGGGAATTTTATGCGCTTATCAAAAATTCTTCCAGCACCCTTTCCCCATAATCGAACATGCCGTTTCCATATCTTCACCTGTTTAACCTGATATAAGAAAGTATTTTAATGTCACAAAAAATCCGGACAATTTTACAAGTTTCGGGACAATCTTCCCTTTGAAACCTGCTTTCCTTCTCTTATAATTAATTTATCCATAACCGCGTGAAGAAAACGCAATCTACACAATCAATACAAAACGATACAATCAAAGAAAGGAAAAACTATGAAACAAAAGTATCCTCACTTATTCTCGCCGATCCAGATCGGCAGCGTCACCTTAAAAAACCGCATTATCGCAGCCCCCACCGGCATGATGGATCTGACTCCTGATGGGCGCCTCACTGTTTTTGATGTCAATTATTACGAGCAGAAGGCCCGGGGCGGCGCTGCTGTGGTAACCTTAGGTGAGAGTATCACTGATACGGAGACCGGTGAGTCTCACAACCGCCAGATTCATTTAGATGACCCGGAGTGTATGCCTGGCTTAACCCACACGGCCATGGCCATCAAGCGCCATGGCGCACTGGCTAACATCGAGCTGTCCCATGGTGGAAAATACGCAGGCCTTGCCAGTATCGGCGGCGATGAAACCTCCGGCCGCCTTGCCTACGGCCCCAGTGAGGAAGATCTTCCTACAGGCGAGCATGTCTACGAGATAAGCAGGGAAATGATTGAACACATTGTGGACCAGTATGCCATCGCAGCAAAAAGAGTAAAAGACTGCGGATTCGATATGCTGATGGTTCATGCTGCCCACGGCTGGTTATTCAACCAGTTCTTTTCCCCTGTGGAGAATCACAGAACCGATGAATTCGGCGGTTCTTTAGAAAACCGCGCCCGTTTTCTGATTATGGCCATTGATGCTGTCCGTAAGGCAGTAGGCCCTCACTTTCCTATTGAGCTTCGCCTCAATGGCGATGACTTTATCGAAGGTGCCCTTCATCTGGAAGATTACTGCAAAGTCGCCGAAATGCTTCAGGATAAGGTAGATATGATCAATGTATCTGCAGCATCCCATGAAGGCGAAGGCCTGTTCGTGCGGACCCATCCTCACATGTTCCTGGACTATGGGTGCAATGTATACCTTGCAGCAGAGATAAAAAAACATGTTTACATTCCAGTTGCCGCCGTAGGCACCATCAACACTCCGGAACTGGCAGAAGAGATCATCGCCTCCGGCAAAGCAGATATGGTAGAGATCGGCCGACAGCTGATTGCAGATCCCTGCTTCCCCAAAAAAGCCCAGGCCGGCCATGCAGAAGATATCACTCCCTGCCTGCGCTGCTATCACTGCTTTGATTCCATCGTTCGCAGCACTGTTGTCTCCTGTGCTGTAAACCCGGTGATCGGCCATGAGCTGGACTGCAAGTATTATTATGCCCCTGTGACAGAAAAGAAGAAGGTTATGGTAGTAGGCGGAGGCCCCGGCGGAATGGAGGCTGCCATCACTGCGGCCAGACGGGGACACGAGGTAATCCTCTGCGATAACACCGACTCCTTAGGCGGCTCCTTAAAATTTGCAGAACACGTTCCCTTTAAAGGAGATCTGTACCGTCTCATGAAGGTGTTAAAAAGACGTGTGGAAAACGAAAAGATAGATGTCCGCCTGAACACCTTTGTAGATCGTGCCTATGTGGAGGCAGAAGAACCAGATGTCCTGATTGCAGGCGTGGGCGCAGAGCCCATCATTCCTCCGATCAAAGGAATTGATGGAAAAAATGTTGTTCTGGCAACCAATTGCGAGGCAGACACAGATGCCCTGGGCCAGCGGATCGCCATTCTGGGCGGCGGCCTCATCGGTGCAGAAACTGGTATTAACCTGGCACATATGGGGAAAACCGTTACCATCATCGAGATGAGAGAAGCCATTGCCGCTGATGCCAACCAGTTCCATGCCATGGCGCTGAAAGAACAATTCCAAAAATATATTACCTCCATGGTAAATACCAGAGCTGTTGAAATAACAGACCAAGGGGTTCTGTGTGAAAATAAAGACGGCAATCCCCTGATGGTAGAAGCCGATACCGTCGTTCTCTGTGCAGGAGTTCGTCCCCGCTTTGATACTGTGAAAGACCTTGCCGGCCTCACCAAAGAATTCTATACCATCGGTGACTGTGTAAAGCCCGGTCAGGTAACACAGGCCATCTCCCAGGGGTACTTTGTAGCAAGAGACTTATAAATTCATACTGCCTTTCACCATTTCATATTATTCTCCTACATAAAAGAAAGAGGCTGGTACATCGCTGCACTAATTTGCGAGTAAATGAATGCAGCAATGTACCAGCCTCCTTCGACGTATACCGCCCTTTCTTACGTTTGATCCCGCACTAATTTGCACGGAACTTCTCCATATACACCCTTGCCGAAACCCCAGTCTCCCTTTTAAAGATCCTGCAAAAATATTCCGGATTAGAATAGCCGCAGGTTTCAGCAATGACGGGAATCGTATGATTTCCCGTCATAATCATGTCCATAGCCTTCATAAACCGGAACGTCTGAATATAATCTCCAATGCTGGTATCCAGGATCTGATTGCACAAATCATACAAGCTGGTTCTTCCCATTCCAAAATACCTGCATATCTGCTGAACAGTAATCGGTTCCGATAAATGTAGTTCCAGATACTCATCCAGCCTTTCTACAAAATGTTTCTTCTTTTTCTGAATATTCTTTTCAGAAATCAGGTAAGAAGAACAGGCATTCATCAGCACAGTAGCCGCATGAATGGTTTCCTTTGTGCAATATAAAATCTCCGATCCATAAGATTCCTCCCTTGAGAGAACCTGTTTTATCCGCTCCGGATCCATTCTAAAAACTTCATCCAGCCCATCCCTGCAGTTGTACTGTATATACTGAGCCAGACGCCGCCCCAGCCGTTTCTTATCCGGGTCATCCGTGATCTGCCCAAGCATAAGGTAGCCCACCACTTCTCTCTCCAGAAAAAGGGGCATACATGCCTCTAAAAGCCCGGCATGACAGTGATACATATAGAGTGCGTTCTCCATTCTGCAGTACTCCAGCGCCCTTTCATCACACTCCATACACAGCTTCCCCGTCCGTTTCCCTGCTTTCATGCAGCTGCAGAACACATTATTCCCCTCCGGATACTTTAAGATCGTTTTCCCATCCGTACAGATCAAAACCAAGGTGATTCCGGTCAGTATGTGAAAACTCTCCATGATTTCCTTTACCCGTCCCTTATTGATCGTAATATCCATAGCCAGCCTTTAGTTTTTCTTAAATCTGCTAAGCACAAAGGCAAATACCAGCCCCACTGCGCCAAGCCCCATAGCCAGCAGCAACGCCATAGAATCACTTCCCGTAGAAAGATACAGCTTGGAGAGAATCGTCGGCCCTATGTACCCTGCCAGGGCAAACCCGATAAACATAATGCCAAAATTCACGCCATTGCTCTTCGGTCCAAACTGAGAGGCAGTAAAACCAGGGTAGATCCCCATGATAGAGCCAAACATCAGAGCAGTCACATAAGCACCCATGTAAAAACAGATACCAGCTCCCCCTCCAACAGCTATGTACATCAGACCAAGGCCAAGAATAGAGCCTGCAAAAATACAGCGGATAGTGGCAACCGGCCCCAGCCTGTCAGAGATTCCCCCAGCAATAATACGGCCAATGGTATTAAAAAGAGCAATAGCAGAAACAATGGATGCCGCTGCATCGGCAGAAATCGAAAGCACCCTCTGCGCAAGAGGCGATGCCTGAGAAATAATCATCATTCCTGAAGTTGCGCCGCAGCAGAGAACCAAAAGCATCACATAGAACAAAGGCTCCCTCAGCATTTCCATCCAGGAATACTCCCGGATGGCTTTTCCATTTCCTGATGATGCCGTATATCCGGCAGGCGCATATCCGTCGGGACACTTCTCAATAAAGGCAGACGCAAGAACAATGACAACCAGCATGACAATGCCCAGGATCTTAAAGGAGGCAGTTACACCTGCCATCCGAATCAGCATATTGGCAGCAAAAGGAACCAAAACCGAACTGATTCCATAAGAAGCCGTGGCGATCCCTCCGATAAGCCCCCTCTTATCCGGGAAAAACCGGATGGTATTGGAGATGGTGCAGCCATATACCATACCCACCCCCAGGCCTACCAACACGCCGTATGTAACCATCAAAAGCCCGGCGCTGGTGACAAAACCAGAGGAAATCATGCCAGCAGCAAAAAGCATGCCGCCAAGGATCACAACCATCTTCGGCCCGATTTTTTTAGTAATTGCACCGCCTGCAATCATGGTGACAGGGCCCACACCATTGGCAATGGTAAAGACAATGGACAGGCTGGCAATCTCTTTTCCTGTCAGTTCACTGAGATAATCCGCCATGGGTATTGCAAAAATACTCCACGCATACAGAGATCCAATGCAGAGATTGATCAGACAGGCTGCGATTAAGATCAGCCATCTTCTTTTGTCAAGATTATTTTTCATCAAAATCAAAACCTTTCCAAGCAGGAACACCCAGGTATTCCTTTAATTCCTCTTTCCCTTCCAGAACACGGATCACGCCTGCAGCCATTGCCTCCATCTCAAACTCCCCCGGATAGGCAGAAACCGGTGCGATAAAACCACAATCCTCCGTAATCGTTTCCACCAGGCCCTTGTCATAGACAATACCGCCTCCAAGAAGGATACCGTCCACCTTTCCTTTCAAGGCAGCCGCCATAGAGCCGATGAACTTCTCAATCTGATAGATAAACGCGTTCCAGACCAGCTCTGCCTGTTTGTCCCCCTCTGCAATACGGGCAGTTACTTCCCTGGCATCCGAAGTTCCCAGAAGAGAAACAAAACCACCATTCTTCACAATCAGACTCTTAACCTCTTTTACGTCCGCTCCTGTCCTTTCCATATAATTCAAGATCTCAATCACCGGAATTGCACCGCATCTGGTAGGAGCCATAGGCCCGTCGCCGCCTACAATGTCATTCCCGTCAATCATCTTTCCGTGGTCATGGGCACTAACCGACACGCCGCCGCCGATATGGCAGACAATAAAATTGCAGTCCTCATACCGTTTCCCCATAGCCTCCGCATGGCGGATTGCAGTCTCCTTCAGATTAAGGGCATGAAGATGCACATTGCGGTACACACCCTTGATGCCAGATACCCTGGCAGCATCCTGAAGCTCATCCGTGTCCGGCGGATTCACAACATACGCCTTCTTGCCATAAATTTCAGCATACTTATGGGCCAGCTGAGGGCCCAGGGTTGCAGGATGAGGCACGCCGTTTGCGATGTTTACCGCATGATCCAGCAAAATATCATTGACAGCATACGTTCCGCCCTCTACCCCTAACAGACCGCCGCCCCTGCCTACGAACGCATCAACTTTGTTTAAATCCACCTTGTTTTCCTCAAGCAGGCTGCTTATCGTCTCCTCGCGGTAAGGAAGCTGCTGTGCAATGGTGGCAAACTCCTTTAACTTCTCTGCATCATGAGAAACATTTACACTGAATAACTTCTTATCACCATCAAACAATGCAATCTTGGTAGAAGTAGAACCAGGATTGACTGCAAAAATTTTATATCCCATACGATCACCCATTTCTCTGCGCTCTAACACAGCTCATGACTACATTGCCAACCAGTTCCGATACAGGCGCGCTTCTGGAGCAGTCGCAGACAATCTTATTGAAGCCCTGAAGGAACGGGCCATAGGCATCTGCATGCGCAAACTGCTGAACCAGCTTAACCCCCACATTTCCCACATCAATATTCGTCCAGATAATAATATTGGCCTTACCTGCAACCTTAGACTCTCTCTGAACCTTCTTGGCCGCAACCTTAGGATTGATGGCAGAATCCAGCTGGAACTCCCCGTCAATAGCCAGATCCGGCCTCTTTTTATTGGCAATCTTCACAGCCTCCACCACTTTGTCCACCATCTGTCCTGTGCCAGATCCACAGGTAGAATAAGACAGCAGCGCGCACCTGGGCTCCCAGTCCGTCAAAGCAGCAACCGTCTCACAGGCAGAGATAGCAATGCCTGCCAGATCCTCCCCACTGGGATCGACGCAGACCGCAGAATCGCCAAAGCCAAGAAGACTTCCCTCCGACCCCTCATATCCTGGAATATTAAAGATACCACAGCTGGACACCGTAGAAATCCCCTTCTTCATCCCGATTACTGTCTGGGCCGCCAGAATCACATCGCCAGTAGTATGAGTCAGACCGGCAAAGGTAACATCAACCAGCCCGTTGGCCTCCATCATAAGAGCCGTAAACATGGGATCCGCATTGGCCCTTCTCCTCATAGACTTTGCAGAAAACAGCGGATAC
>JAETTS010000089.1 GCA_021769025.1 Enterocloster bolteae | reverse complement strand
GGCAAGGCGTTAGATAAAGCGTTGGCTTACGCGCTGGCCATCGGCGGCGCACGGGCTGGTGTTCTTGAGACCACGTTCCGCACCGAGACTGAGACGGATCTTTTCGGCGAGCAGGCGGTTCTGTGCGGCGGCGTATGCGCCCTGATGCAGGCTGGATTTGAGACATTGGTTGAGGCGGGATACGATCCGAGAAATGCTTACTTTGAGTGTATCCATGAGATGAAGCTGATCGTTGACCTGATCTATCAGTCCGGATTTGCAGGCATGAGATATTCCATCTCCAACACAGCGGAATATGGCGATTACATTACCGGGCCGAAGCTGATCACAGAGGAGACCAAGAAGACCATGAAGAAGATCCTGGCGGACATCCAGGACGGCAGCTTCGCAAAGGAATTCCTTTTAGATATGTCTCCGGCAGGCCGTCAGGTACACTTCCAGGCCATGAGAAAGAAAGCAGCAGAGCATCCGGCTGAGAAAGTAGGCGCAGAGATCCGCAAGCTGTACAGCTGGAACAATGAAAGCGATAAATTAATCAATAACTAATGTTCAGAGATCAGAAGAAGGCATTTGTGCGGCGGCATGAGTGCCTCTTTCTATGGATAACACCAAAAACAGGTGAATCGGAGAAAATGATTGGGGATCGAAGGGGCCGGGAGCCATTCCGGGGTCGATGGTAAGGTGAAGCATGGAGCCAGAGTGGAAGGGAATGTTAAGGAGAGAGGTAGAAGAAAGGGAGAAGCTGAAACCAGAGCCAGATGAGAAACAAAGTCTGAGGCCATTATGGAAGCCAGGCACAACGCAAAGTCCGGGATCAGGATGGAAGCCAGGCACAACGCAAAGTCTGGATCCAGAATGGAAGCCAGATGCTTCTCAGAATCCAGAGCGAACACGGAAACTGGCTATGCAAAGAGGAGAGACGATGGCAGAGAGCTTGCTGGCCATACTACTGATTGCCCTGTCTGTTTCTATGTTTTTCAATGTGATGATCCTTTCCGGAAGAATCATGGATAAGGCCAAGAAAGAAGAAAAACAGATGCGCATGGCTATGGCGCTCTTGGAGAGAATGGAAGAGGATTGCAGTGAAGAAGGGCTGGTAAAGAAAAATGACTTCGGAAAATTGAAGGTGTCCATACATACAGGAACAGGAAGGCTGGCTGCAAAGGAGGAGTTTGCGGTCAGTATTTACGATAGCAAATACGGGACTGTTTACCGATGGGAAGAATGAAAAGAGTAAATGGAACAGGATTTACCCTGGTGGAAATGTTGTTTTGCGTATGGATCCTGTCGATTCTGGCGATTCTTGTAATAAGTGGTTTTCGGGCGATGAAACGTTCCATGGATTCCATGGAGGAACAATACCAGGCGGATATGCTGGCCGGGAAGCTTTTGGAGTTCATTACGGAAGAAATCCGTTATTCCCGTTATCTGTCCATAGAACACTCCGAAGATGAGGCGCTTTCTATACAGATTTCTTATACCAGCGATTCCTATGGAAGGGATACCATCCTGAAGATCGATACCTCTGAAGCAGACGGCACGTGGGGATATCTGACCATTCTCTGTGGCGGCACCAGAGAATACCGCCCCTATGAATCCCTTTATGGACATCTACGGATGGGCCCACTGGATGATGGGACTCCTGTTTTTCAAAAAGACTCCCATGAGAAGTGCATTGTGGTATCCTTTGGAATCTGCAACGAGACAGGGGAAGTGAAAGCCATCGTGGAAGATGTCCATATTCGGTTGTTGAATTAGGGGAAACCATAATCTTCAAATAGAGCGGTTTATTGCAACAAAAATAGGATTGATTTAAAATCAAATATCTAGTATATTATGTAATAGATTAAGATACCAGTGTCTTGGCTGAATAGAATGCAGTCAAGACACTGGTATAGCGAAAGGAACAAAAGGAGCACCCAAAGCCATGATAAAAGTAGCAGTAGATGCCATGGGCGGTGATTATGCCCCCATAGAACCCATAAAGGGCGCGGTTGACGCAGTCTCCAAGACTGATCATGTACATGTGATTCTGGTAGGAAGAGAAGAGGTACTCTCCTCAGAACTTAAGAACTATTCCTACCCCAAGGATCGCATTACCATCCAGAATGCATCGGAGGTGATCGAGACGGAGGAACCGCCGGTCAATGCCATCCGAAGAAAAAAAGATTCTTCCATCGTGGTTGGCATGAACCTGGTGAAGAAGAAAGAGGCGGATGCATTTGTCTCTGCAGGAAGTTCCGGAGCAGTTTTAGTAGGAGGGCAGGTAATCGTAGGGAGAATTAAAGGCGTGGAGCGGCCTCCCCTAGCTCCCCTGATTCCCACAGAAAAAGGTGTGTCTCTTCTTATTGACTGTGGGGCCAATGTAGATGCCAGGCCGTCTCATTTGGTGCAATTTGCCAAGATGGGTTCTATTTACATGGAACATGTCATAGGCATGAAACATCCCAGAGTCGCCATTGTCAACATTGGCGCTGAGGAGGAGAAAGGAAATGCATTGGTAAAGGAGACGTTTCCCCTCCTCAAGGCCTGTGAGGATATCAATTTTATCGGCAGCATCGAGGCCAGGGAGATTCCTCATGGAGGTGCAGATGTGATTGTCAGCGAGGCATTTGTGGGAAATGTAATCCTGAAGCTGTATGAAGGAGTAGGTGCTACCCTGATCTCTATGGTGAAACAGGGAATGATGGCCACCTTAAGAAGCAAACTAGGCGCTCTTATGGTAAAGCCGGCGTTGAAGGAGACCCTGAAGGCTTTTGATGCAAGCAGCTATGGCGGCGCGCCTCTTTTGGGGCTAAACGGATTGGTGGTGAAGACCCATGGGAATTCCAAGGCGAAGGAGATCTGCAATTCCATTTTGCAGTGCCAGACATTCAAAGAGCAGCGGATCAATGAGAAGATTGAAGTGAGCTTGAGAAAAGAGAGCCAGCATCCTTCGTCTCAGGCAGATGAAGGCGGATCGGAAAACTAAAATAATTATATATTAAAGAAGAAAGGGGTTTAATTATGGAGTTCGAAAAATTACAGGGGATTATTGCCGAGGTGTTGAATGTGGAAGCCGAGGATATTACAAGCGCTACCACATTCGTAGACGATTTAGGGGCGGACTCCCTGGATATCTTCCAGATTATCATGGGGATTGAGGAAGAATTCGATATTGAGATTCCACAGGAGGCCGCAGAGAATATTGTGACGGTGGGCGACGCCGTAGAGCAGATCAAAAATGCATTGAACTAAACACAGAGTCAAGAACGCTGCAGCCCTTTATCTGGTTTCCAAAATGGAGTTCCAGAGGAAGCGGATGCGGCGTTTTCCCTTACGCAAAGGAGGTTGTAATGAACAGGAATTTGAACGAACTGGAGAAGGCGATTCAGTATCAGTTTAAGAACAAGGGGCTGTTTCGCCAGGCAATGATCCACAGCTCTTACGCAAACGAGCACCGGGGGGACAAGCTTAGCTGCAATGAGCGTCTGGAGTTTCTGGGGGATGCGGTTTTAGAGGTAGTGTCCAGTGATTTTCTCTACCACAGATACAGTAAGCTGCCAGAGGGGGACCTCACCAAGTTAAGGGCTAGCATTGTCTGTGAGCCGACCCTGGCGTTGTGCGCCGGAGAGTTGAATCTGGGGGAGTATCTGCTCTTGGGAAAAGGCGAGGAGTCTACAGGGGGAAGACACAGGAATTCCATAGTGTCCGATGCCATGGAAGCGCTGATTGGGGCGGTTTATCTGGATGGTGGTTTTGCTAGTGCAAAAGAGTTTATCCACAGATTTGTGTTGAATGATATTGAGCATAAGCAGCTCTTTTATGATAGCAAGACTATTTTACAGGAGATTGTCCAGAGCAGGGGAGAGGAACTTCTATCCTATGAACTTTTGAGGGAAGATGGGCCGGACCATGATAAGGTGTTTGAGGTCTGTGCCAGAATCGGAGACAGGGAAATCGGCAGAGGAACCGGAAGGACGAAGAAGGCGGCGGAGGCGCTGGCAGCTTACAGGGGGATTCTGTTTTGCAAAAAGGAAGGGTGGACTGTGGAACTTAAGGGAGGCGGTGTAATCCCGGACTAGTGTCTTGCGGAAATAGCGAGTGCTGAATTTACCGGAATTTCCACAAAGCAGTACTAGTGAACGGTACAGGATGTTATCCACGAAAGAAAATGACCGTGGTTCATGGATTATGGAAGTGGTACAAATAGACAGATTGTAGGTGGTATATGTATTTAAAAAGCATTGAGGTACAAGGGTTTAAGTCCTTTGCCAATAAAATCGTGTTTGAGTTTCATAATGGGATTACTGGTATCGTGGGCCCCAACGGAAGCGGAAAAAGCAATGTGGCGGATGCGGTGCGCTGGGTGTTGGGGGAGCAGAGGATCAAGCAGCTTCGAGGTGCCAGCATGCAGGACGTGATCTTTTCCGGCACGGAGGCCAGGAAGCCTCAGGGATTTGCCTATGTGGCCATTACGTTGGACAATGAGGATCATCAGCTGGCCATCGACTACGATCAGGTAACTGTGGCCAGGCGGATCTACCGTTCTGGAGAGAGCGAGTATATGATCAATGGGAATGCCTGCAGGCTAAAGGATGTCAACGAACTGTTCTACGACACAGGAATCGGCAAAGAGGGATACTCCATTATCGGACAGGGGCAGATTGACAAGATTCTAAGCGGCAAGCCGGAAGAGCGGAGGGAGTTGTTCGATGAGGCGGCTGGAATCGTAAAATTCAAGCGTCGCAAGAATATTGCCCAGAAAAAGTTGGAGAATGAACGGCAGAATCTGGTTCGGGTGTCCGATATTTTATCGGAGTTAGAGAAGCAGGTAGGGCCTCTGGCAAGGCAGTCTGAGACAGCCAGAGAGTACTTACGGTTGCGGGACGAGTTGAAAGTCTATGAGGTTAATTTATTTCTGACCGAAACTGAAACGCTCAATGTGCAGCTTAAGGAGGTTCAGGAACGGTCAGATATTGTGTCCGGGCATCTGGCAGAAGTCAGGCAACAGTCAGAACAGATAAAAGCTGACTATGCCAGGCTGGATGAGAGTCTTTCACTGCTGGATCAGAATCTGGAGGAGGGACGCATAAAGAAAAACCAGGCGGACTTATTGAAGGGAAACCTGGAAGGCCAGATCAATGTGCTTCAGGAGCAGATCCGTACAGAAACCATCAATGCG
This sequence comes from Enterocloster bolteae, assembly GCA_021769025.1. The sequence continues at coordinate 3,609 of JAETTS010000089.1, read as the reverse complement.
GAGCATATCGCCTCCAGAATCCATGCCATTGACCAGGAGGCAGAGGAGAGGAAAAGCCAGATTGAGCAGTATGAAGAAGAAAATCAAAATCTGAGGGCTCAGGCAGAGGAAAGCCTTAAGGAGCAGGAACAGGCAGAGGAACACCTGCGCCAGGAAGAAGAGCATATCATGATGCTGGATCAGAAGGTGGAAGCCAGCAAAAGCAGCATCATCTTCACCCTAAACGAAAAAGCCTCCTTGACAGCCAGGCAGCAGCGGTATGAAACTATGATGGAGCAGGTACAGCTACGGCATTCCGAGGTGGCTCAGAAGTTGTTGAAGACCAAAAGCGACGAGTCGGTTCAGGAAGAGCAGAGGGAAGAAGAGAAGCGCCGCCTGGCCCAGGTGGAGAAACATCTGGAACATCTGGAAGACAGCCAGGGACAGACAGAGGCACAGATTGACGGGCTGGAAGAAGAGGTGCGCCGGTTAAACCGAAACATCAACGAGAGGCAGCAGAGTTATCAGGCGGATTACACAAAGTTAGAGTCCCTGCGGAATTTGGCAGAGCGTTATGAAGGGTATGGCAACAGCATCCGCCGGGTTATGGAGGTACGGGACCGGGTGCGTGGTATCCACGGCGTGGTGGCGGATATTATCACCACAGAGAAAGAATACGAGACAGCCATCGAGACAGCTCTGGGGGGAAGCATCCAGAACATTGTCACAGATTCGGAGGCTACGGCCAAGCAGCTGATCGAATATCTGAAGAAGAATAAATATGGAAGGGCTACCTTCCTTCCTCTCACCAGCGTGGGGCAAAAGGCTGGTTTCAGCCAGGAGAAGGCCCTTGGAGAACCGGGAGTCATCGGACTGGCAAGCAGCCTGGTTCAGGCAGAAGCCCGGTATCAACCGTTGGTGCGGTATCTTCTGGGCCGGGTGGTGGTGGCAGACCACATTGACCATGCCATTGCACTGGCCAAGAAGTATCAGTACAGCTTAAGGATTGTCACCTTAGACGGAGAACTGTTAAGCCCAGGCGGCTCCATGACCGGCGGCGCGTTTAAGAACAGCAGCAATCTCTTAGGAAGGAAGCGGGAGATTGAGGAATTGGAAGAACGCTGTGAGAAGGTGACCAGGCAGGTGGAGCGGCTTCAGAAGGAGTTGGAACTTAAAGAGGGGCAGCTTGGGGACCAGAGGGAAGAACTGGAGCGGATCAAGGCGGAGCGGCAAAAGGCTTACCTGGAGCAGAATACAGCCCAGCACAATATCGCCCAGCTGGAGGACAAGATTCAGGAGATTGCAGATTCCTCCCAGGATCTGGTGATGGAGAACCGGCAGCTGGAGGAGCAGATTCATGATATCCGCAGAAACCAGGAGGAATTGTCCCGGGATGTTCTGGGAATGGAGGAGAAGAATACCAGGATCAATGAAGAGGTTGAAGCCTTCAACGGGCAGCTGGAGAAGGCCAGGGAGCACCGGGAGCTTCTGGCCAAAGAATTGTCAGTGGTTCAGTTAAAGACTGCAGGCCTGCAGCAGAAATACCAGTTTGTGCTGGAAAATGTAAGCCGTGTAAGAGAAGAGTTAGAGCGCCTGAACCGTGAGAAGGATCAGCTGCTTGTAGGACGCAGCGGTACAGGCCAGGTGATCAAAGGAAAAGAAGAAGAGATTGCAGCCATCAGGGAGAAGATTTCCAGAACCATAGAGGAGATCCATGGGGTTGAGAGATTGCTGGAGCAGAAAGGAAGAGAAAGGGAAGAAGCCAGCAGGCATCAGAAAGGGCTTTTCGAGAAGCGGGAGGAATTGTCAGAACAGCTTGGAACCCTGGATAAGGAGCTGTTCCGCCTTCAGAGCCAAAAGGAGAAGCTGGATGAAAAGCTGGAGCACCATGTGGAGTACATGTGGAGCGAATATGAATTAACCTTCTTCACAGCGGAGGCCCTAAAAAACCAGGAGATGACTTCTATCCCGGACATGAAAAAACAGACGGACCGGTTGAAGACAGCCATCAAGGCTTTGGGAAATGTCAATGTCAATGCCATTGAAGATTATAAGGAAGTGTCAGAACGGTATGAGTTTATGAAGACCCAGCATCAGGATCTCATCCAGGCAGAGGAAGCCCTTTTAAATATTATCGACGAGTTGGATACAGGAATGCGCCGCCAGTTTGGAGAGAAATTTAAGGAGATCCGTCAGGAATTCGACCAGGTGTTCAAAGAGTTGTTCGGCGGCGGACACGGAAACCTGGAACTGGTAGAGGGTGAGGACATCTTAGAGGCCGGAATTCAGATCATCGCCCAGCCGCCGGGAAAAAAGCTTCAGAATATGATGCAGCTGTCCGGTGGAGAGAAGGCTTTGACAGCCATCGCCCTTTTGTTCGCCATTCAGAACCTAAAGCCGTCGCCGTTCTGTCTTTTGGATGAGATTGAGGCAGCTCTGGATGATTCCAATGTGGATCGGTTTGCCGGATATTTACATAAACTGACAAAATACACCCAGTTTATTGTGATCACCCACAGGAGAGGCACCATGGTGGCGGCAGACAGGCTGTACGGAATCACCATGCAGGAAAAAGGTGTGTCTACCCTGGTGTCAGTTAACCTGATTGAGGGGGATTTGGAGACGTAGATTGAAAAAGACAGGCAAATGGGAAACGCAGCAAACAAAAAAGTAGAGCAGGAGGGCATAAGCGTGGCGGAAGGGAAAAAAGGATTTTTTGGCAGGCTGGTAGAAGGTCTGGCGAAGACGCGTGATAATATTGTATCTGGCATGGACAATATTTTCAACGGATTCTCTGCGATTGACGATGATTTTTACGAGGAGATTGAGGAGACGTTGATCATGGGAGATCTGGGGATCCAGACAACCATGTCCATTGTGGCGGATCTAAGGGCCAAGGTGAAGGAGCAGCATATCAAGGAGCCGTCAGAGTGCAAGGAACTTCTCATGGACAGCATGAAGAAGCAGATGGATCTGGGGGAAAATGCCTACGAGTTCGAAAACAGGAAGTCGGTGGTTCTGGTCATTGGTGTCAACGGAGTAGGCAAGACCACGTCGGTGGGGAAGCTGGCAGGCCAGCTGAAAGACAAGGGACGGAAGGTGATCCTGGCAGCGGCGGATACGTTTCGGGCAGCTGCTACCCAGCAGCTGACAGAATGGGCCCACAGGGCAGGGGTGGAGATCATCGCCCAACAGGAGGGCTCGGATCCGGCAGCTGTTATCTATGATGCGGTAGCGGCGGCAAAATCCAGGGATGCAGATGTGCTGATATGCGACACAGCAGGGCGGCTTCACAATAAGAAGAATTTGATGGAAGAGTTAAAGAAAATCAACCGGATCATTGACCGGGAGTATCCGGATGCATACCGGGAGACTCTGGTGGTCCTGGACGGAACCACCGGGCAGAATGCCATGGCTCAGGCGAAGCAGTTCATGGAGGTGGCCGACATAACCGGAATCATCCTAACGAAGCTGGATGGCACGGCAAAGGGAGGAATCGCGGTCGCCATCCAATCTGAACTGGGGATCCCGGTGAAATATATTGGAATTGGAGAAACCATAGATGATTTGCAGAAATTTGATGCAGAGCAGTTTGTCAATGCGCTGTTCCACAGCGGGAACTAAGGAGAG
>JAETTS010000088.1 GCA_021769025.1 Enterocloster bolteae | reverse complement strand
GCGTTAAAAGACAACGCCTAAGTACCGATGGTCTTCAAGTACCCTGGAGAACACAACATAAGTCTCTCCCCAGGCTATGTTATCTCGGAAGATTACATATTATCTAAATGACATTGGGCTCATCCTCTCTGCCTGTCGCTGTAACGGATTGCACTGCCCTGGCATTCCCTCCAGCCTTATCCCATAAGCTTTAAGATCAGGCCATGGGGAAGCATCTTGCAAAGCACCCAGGTCCCCTTCATGGCAATTCCGTATACAGACACTGACCTACCCCTGGCACTGTCCCGCAAGGCTTTCGCCACCACTCTGCGGGGCTGTGCCATAACCAGCTTTTTATAAAATGGAATCTCCTCCAGGCTTCCAGCCCTCTCAAAAAATTCCGTATCCACCGGCCCGGGGCACACAGCCGTAACATAAATCTTCCTGCCCTTTACTTCCGCCTCCAAAGCCCTGCTGTAGCTTAACACAAAAGCCTTGGTTGCCGCGTAAATCCCAAAGCCAGGCTGAGGCAAAAATGCGGCGGCAGATGCAAACTGCAAAATCCGGCTGTTTTTCCCCATAAAGGGTAAAACCAGGCTGGTAATGGCGCACAACGCCTCGCAGTTTAAGCGGATCATGCCACATTCCTCTTTCACATCCACCTTCCCAATGGATCCCATTTTTCCAAAGCCGGCGGAATTTACAAGGATCTTCACATCCGGTTTTTCCGTCTCCAGGGCCTCTCTCAACGTATCCCGCTCCTCTTCACAGGTGATATCCATGCCAAAGAAACGCAGCTTCACCGGCAGATGCCCTGCCAGCTCCTTAAGCCGTTCCTCTCTTCTGGCAATCAGCCAAAGTTCCTGGATTCCGCTAAAACGGTCTGCAATCTGAATTGCCGCCTCCCGTCCCATGCCGGAGGACGCGCCTGTGATCACCCCGATTCTCATGGTGCCTCTCTCCTTATTTTTGCCAATTCTCCCCCTTCTTTTCCAGTCAGATGTTCAATCTGAAATTCCAGCATGCATACCCTCTCAAGAGCCCTGTCCACCACCTCCATGCGGTGGCTCTCCGTGTCAAGAGGATGATATTTCTTCCCCAGTACTGTAAGCGCCTGCCGTTTTTCTTCTTCATCCGTGATCTCCCGAATCCGCCCAAATGCCACCACACTGCGAAACATGGTGGTATATTTTTCCGGAACAACCACATCCTGGGAAACCACACAGAACGACGCTTTCGAATTGCCTCTGAGGGCATCTATCTTGTGGCCTGTGACAGCGCTGTGAAAATAAATCTTCTCGTCCTGATATACAAAACTTACAGGAACCCCGTAAGGATATCCCTGATCTCCCAACAATGCCAGAACCCCAAAGCTTCCTTCTTCCAAAATCTTCAGGACTTCTTCCTGTGGTAACTGCTGGCTATTCCTGCGCATTTCTCTGAACATTGGCTTTAACATCCTTTCTTGTCCTTCTTCTTGTGCACATTTCGGATGGTCTTTTTGGCTTTTTTCCCGGAGACTCCCAAACTCTCCCTCCGGCTGCCACTCCCATCCCTGGTGCCCCCCTTTGACTTCCCGCTTTTGCCAGCGCTTTCATTCTCGCCAGCCTTTCTGCTCCCCTCTTTCGGCCCCTCTCCATTAACCTTCCCTATCTTTGGGCGGATCAGGCAATGCTTGTCATATCCGATCAGGTCTGTCCTTCCGGCAATCCGTAAAGCCTCCGCCACCAGTTCATAATTCTTGGGATTGCGGTACTGGATTAACGCTCTCTGCATCGCTTTCTCATGAGGGTTTACAGGCACATAAACCTTTTCCATAGTCCGGCAGTCATATCCTGTGTAATACATACAGGTAGAAATCGTAGACGGCGTGGGATAAAAATCCTGTACCTGCTCCGGCATATATCCCAGATCCCTTAAGTATTCCGCCAGTTCCACCGCCTCCTTCATGGTGGAACCAGGATGGGATGACATCAGATATGGAACCAGATATTGCTTCTTGCCCACCTTCTCATTCATCCGGTTGTATTCCTTCACAAACTGAAGATACACCTGATTCTTCGGTTTTCCCATCCGCCAAAGCACAGGATCCGCCACATGCTCCGGAGCCACTTTCAGCTGTCCGCTTACATGGTGCTGGCACAGTTCCCTTAGAAATTCCCTGTTGGAATCAGCCAGCACATAGTCAAACCGGATTCCTGAACGGATAAATACTTTCTTCACCCCAGGAATCTCCCTAAGCTTTCTCAATAACAGGATATAATCCTTATGATCCGCCCTCAGATTCTTGCATGGCTCCGGAAACAGGCACTGTCTGCCAGGGCACGCCCCCACCCTCATCTGCTTTTCGCAGGCGGGAAAACGGAAATCCGCTGTAGGCCCTCCTACATCATGAATATACCCTTTAAAATCCGGCTCTCTCGTCAGTTGGCTGGCTTCCTTCACAAGGGAATCGTGGCTTCTGGACTGAATGATCCTTCCCTGGTGAAAGGTCAGGGCACAGAAACTACATGCCCCAAAGCATCCCCGGTTGCTAATCAGGCTGAACTTTACCTCCCTGATAGCCGGAACACCGCCTTCTTCCTCATAAGAAGGGTGATAACCACGCATATAAGGCAGGTCATAGACCCTGTCCATCTCCTCCTGGCTTAAAGGCTTTGCCGAAGGATTCTGTACCACAAAAAGTCCTTCCTCATAAGGCTCCACCAGACGCTTGCCAACAAACGGATCAGTATTGCTGTACTGAATAAAAAAGCTTTTGGCATATTCCTTCTTATCTTTCTTTATATCTGGAAATCCTGGCAGCAGTTTATAATCATAGACAGACTCCAGGCTTTTCGTCTTATACACCGTTCCGTCAATGAAGGTAATATCCTTTACATCCATCCCGCTCTCCAGCGCCTCTGCAATCTCCACAACCGACCGCTCTCCCATGCCATAGGAGATCAGATCCGCCTGGGAATCCAGAAGAATGGATCGTTTCAGCTTGTCAGACCAGTAATCATAATGGGCCAATCTTCGCAAACTGGCCTCGATTCCCCCAATGATAATCGGGCTGTCCTTGTACACCGAGCGAATCAGATTGCCGTACACAATCGTGGCATAATCCGGCCGTCTCCCCATGACGCCCCCCGGCGTATAGGAATCCTGGCTTCTTCGCTTCCTGGACACGGAATAATGGTTCACCATAGAGTCCATATTCCCTGCGGACACCAAAAACCCTAGCCTTGGCTTCCCCAAAACCTGAATGCTTTTCTTGTCCTTCCAATCCGGCTGAGCTATGATCCCCACCTTGTATCCGTGGGCCTCCAAAAGCCTGGTGATGATGGCATGGCCAAAGGATGGGTGATCCACATAGGCATCTCCTGAAACATAGACAAAATCACACTGCTTCCATCCTCTGATACTCATATCCTCTCTGTTTACAGGCAAAAAATCCGCTTTCATAACCGCTCCAATCCATCCTTCAATATCTCATAATAATCCTCAATAAAATAATCTGCCAATGTAAGCTTTTCCTCCTTCATCATGCGGGAAAATTCGTCCTCCACGGCGCATACCGTCATCCCCGCCCGCTTTCCTGCCAGGATTCCTGCCGGAATATCCTCAAAGACCAGGCAATCCTCCGGCTTTACTCCCAGCTGCCTTGCTACATGCAGATAGATGTCCGGCTCCGGCTTCCCTGCATTCACCTCACAGGCTGTGGTCACTTCCTGGAAATAATCCTGGATCCCAAGAGACGCAAGCACTGCATCCACAATCTCCCTTCCGTTGCTGGTGGCGATCCCACAGGGAATTCCTGCTTCCCTCATCGTCTGTAAAAATTCCCTTACACCTGGTTTTAAAGGCACCTCATACCGGTACTTATCAATAGACATTTCTGTCCAGATATCTTTGATCTTTTCAAGACTTAAGGGAAGCTGAAACCGCTTCTTAAAATAGACAGCCGTCTCTGAAAAACTCATGCCTTCAATCTCTCTATGCAAGTCCTTGGGGCACTCATAGCCATATGCCCCCAAAAACTCCACGTCAATGGCATGCCACATCCACATGGAGTCCACCAGTGTTCCGTCCAAGTCAAATATCACTGCCTTTTTGTTATTCCATATCATCTCTCATCGATCCTTTATCTTTTTGTTTTTGTTGTCGGCTTCGGAACCGAAGCCAGACGCGTGCTGTCCTTACTCCTCCCGCCATCCACTGCTACCCCTTTGAATGTCTGCAAGAGGCAAAGCTCTTCCTCTGTCAAAGCCCTGTATTCCCCTGGTTTTTGCCCCTCATCCAACACAAGCGGCCCCATAGACATCCTCTTTAAATACACCACCTTACAGCCAAGGGCTTCGAACATCCGCTTCACCTGATGGAACTTTCCTTCCTGGACTGTCACCAGAACCCGGGCATTCCCTTTGCCAAATCCCTCTTCTCCTTCTCTTCCTCTTTTGGCTGACACCTCCCAGACATCCCCTTCTTTAAAGCCTTCCTCCCCGCTGGACTTAAGCACCTTAAGGTGCGCCGGCATGGTAACGGTCCCGTCCTTTAATACGATCCCCTTTTCAAACTGTACCGCTGCATCACCTGGCAGCATGCCCTCTACAATGGCATAATACTTCTTATCCACATGGTGTTTCGGCGACAGAAGACGATGTGCCAATTCCCCGTCATTGGTAATCAGAAGAAGCCCCTCCGTATCCACATCCAACCTTCCCACAGGAAACAGATCCTTCCTCTGCTTTTGGTCAATCAACTCCACCACCGTCTTATAATGCCTGTCTTCTGTGGCGGACACCACACCCTGAGGCTTATTGAGCACATAATATTCCATTCTCACATATGAAACATCTTCCCCATCAAAAGAAACCTGCTCCTTATCCGGATCCACTTTCCGACTGGTATCCGTTTCCACAATCCCGTCAATTCTGATTCGCCCTTTCCTGGCCGCCTCTTTCACCTGGCTTCTGGTTCCCATGCCCATCTCTACCAAATACTTATCCAGCCGGATCTTTTCTCCCATCACATCCACCGCCATCCAGGATAATATTTATTTTTCAGGGTCATTCCTGTCCCTTTTGCAAACCCTAACGGGAATCCTTCCACACACACCAGGCACCATCCCTTTCTTGGCCCTTCTTTCTCTGTCAGAGAGATTGTCTCCCCCTTCAGATACCGGATCACCCGCTCATCCTGCACCTGGAAGGAAACACTGTCGGAAAAGGTATCCTGGCTTAAAGTCATGGCCAGCGCCTGGCTGGGTTCAAACCGCCCCTTCTTTAACGTTCCCATCAAAAGTCCCGTCCGAAGATACCGAAGGCCGGCAGCAGGAACAAACGGTTCTGGCAGATAATAGACCGAATCCTCCCGCACAAATAAGCGGCCAGCAGGATATCCATAGGAAATCTTCTGGATAAATTCCCCAAATTCCCTGGATTCCTCTAGCTGTGGCGGCACTTCCTGGCTTTCCGTCCCCCAAAGACCTGCTTCCTGGGCGTTTCCTTCCCCTGCCCCCTTCTTTCGAAGCATAGCCAGAAAATGCCCCTCCCCCCGGATCTTATGGGGAAACAGCCGGATGCATCCTGACAGTCCAATCCCGTCGCTGGCTCCTTCAAACCGTGGAATCGGAACCAGTTCCATCTCCTCATGGTTTCTTAAAACCTCCAGAACCACCTCTTCGTCCTCTTCCCTGGAAAAGGTACAGGTAGAATACACCAGAGTCCCCCCTGGCTTCAGCATCGCCAGAGCCTGCTCCATAATCTCCCTCTGCACCGTTCCATAATATGACGGTCCTTTCTCCTCCCAATTCTTCACCATATCCGGATTCTTCCGAAACATCCCTTCACCGGAACAAGGCGCATCCACCAGAATCTTATGGAAGGATTCCGGATATGCTTTCCTTAGCTTCTCAGGCGTCTCGCTGGTTACACAGATATTGGCAATCCCGAACATCTCCAGGTTCTTTAAAAGCGCCTTGGCCCTGGAATTGCTGATATCATTGGCAAACAGAATGCCTTCTCCTTTAAGCTTCGCTCCCAGCTCCGTACTCTTCCCGCCAGGAGCAGCACACAGATCCAGCACCCAGTCTCCCGGACAAACATTCAGAACCGAAGCCGGTGTCATGGCGCTTGGCTCCTGAAGATAGTAAAGCCCTGCATAATAATACGGATTTTTTGCCATCCGCTCCTCTTGCCCATAGAAGAAACCGTTGGAGATCCATGAAATTGGTTCCAGCAATCCTGATATCCCCATATCCTCCATTCTCCCCTTACACTCCTCTGGGGTCCACTTCAAGGTGTTCACCCGAAGCCCATGGCCTGAAGGCTCCTTAAAACTGTCCAAATATGCCTCATACTCCTGTCCCAGCATAGCCTTCATGGATTGTTTATAACGTTCCGGCAATCGTATATTCATAAATTATTCTGTTCCTCTGCTTCCGTTATTCCCATTTCTTCTTTCCTAACAATGTCTCTATGGTATCACAAAAAAACAGATTGGTAAAGCATTGAAAAACGGCACAGCCTCAAGCCATACCGTCCCAAACCAGTTCTATTCGCTTTCTTCGCCGATCCTGTCTATAATGAACCGCTCCACTTCCCCTTCCGGGATCCCCAATGTAATGGACAACTCTCCCTGAAGATTTTCTTTTGCCTTTTTCATATACCGTTCATCAATTTCTGTCAGCCTTTTCCCTCTTACCATCCGATCCTTCTTGCGCAGATACAGTGCCTTGATAATTCCGATCCATTCCTTACAATCACAGGTCCTCAATGCTTCCTTATACCGGTTCTCTCTCTGCTTCTCGTCAGAAACCCGAAGCCTGTCTATAGTTTTAATTCCGTCAATCAGTTCATAAGCCTCTTCCTTTGTCAGAACCTTCCGCATAATACTTTTATTCCCCTCTACAGGAGTCACAATCATGCCCCCGGCAGTTCTCGCCGGTTCCAACACATAATAAAGCTTTTCTTTTGGAACATCTTCCCTGTCTACTGTCGTAATATCTTTCACCATACAAACGCCTGTCGTGCCATAAACGATATACTCACCTTTTTTAAACAAGTCATCCATCCTTTCTCTCAATCTTTTTGACTGCAGCACATCTTCTGGACACGTTTCTTCATTTTCCGGCAAGGCATCCTCTCGTTGCCATTTGGCCCCTGGCCGAATCCAGCCATCCTACTTTCTGTTCAAGCGCCCTTCCCGACACCCCTTTTAAGGCTGCGCCATGTCCCATGACATGCTCTCTCCCTTTGCTCCGATTCTTTCCTACAACATTAGTATGATATGATTTTACCACTTTTATAAGAAAAATGTAAGTATTTTTGGGAATTTCACTAATTTTTGTTAGTTTCAACCAGAATATCTCGGAATATCCTTATGCATATTCACCAAAATGTTTTATTTTTCAGACACACAATTCCGAATTCCCGCCACTTTTCTGATGGAAATGACAACTTACGCCCAGGCAATCACTCCATTAAAAGTATGGATTCCAACTCCTTCACAGTGCCAGCGATAGCATCCGCTCCCGCTTCCTCCAGTTCTTCCCTACTGCCATATCCAAACAAAACCCCTATGGAATCCATCTGATTTTTCCTGGCTCCCAGAATATCATGTTCCCGGTCTCCTATCATCACCGCAGTATTTCTGTCACAGATTCCCACCGTATCCATCACATAGGCAATGACATCCTCCTTTTTCACCCGCACCTCATCCATACTGGCGCCGCCTACAAATGCAAAGTAGTCTCTCAGATGAAAATGCTCAAGGATCTGCTCTGCAAATACTTCCGGCTTGGAAGTGGCAACCAGAAGGGTTTTCCCTGCATCCCTCAGGTTTTGTAGCATTTCAGGAATCCCGTCATACACCTGGTTCTCAAAAATCCCAGTGACGGCAAAATACTCCCGATAACGCCCAATGGCCTCGGTGCCCTGCTCCTCAGAAAATCCGTAATATTTCATAAAACTGTCCTTTAAAGGAGGCCCGATAAAAGGGGTAAGCTTCCTAAGATCCGGCTCCTGGATTCCATAGCTTCTTAAGGCATACTGGACAGACTTGGTGATTCCCACCATAGGGTCTGTCAAAGTACCATCCAAATCAAACAAAATGTTATCTTTCTTTCTCATTGCCCCTCCTGATATTCATTGAGTCCAATACAAACTTGGGGCTGCCGAAACGGCAGCCCCATACTCTCTTTGTGAATCATGAAATTTTATAACTGAGGACCTGCCTTTACCAGGCCTTTGCCTGCTTCGTTCCCCTCATATTTTGCAAAGTTCTTTACAAATCTCTGAGCCAGATCCTTTGCCTTTGCATCCCACTCAGAAGCATCTGCATAGGTGTCGCGAGGATCCAGAATATTGGTGTCCACACCTGGAAGCTCTGTGGGAACCTCAAAGTTAAAGTAAGGAATCTTCTTGGTCGGTGCGTTCAGGATATCGCCATTTAAGATGGCATCGATGATACCACGGGTATCCTTGATGGTAATACGCTTGCCTGTACCGTTCCAGCCGGTATTGACAAGGTATGCCTTGGCGCCATTCTGCTCCATCTTCTTAACAAGCTCTTCGCCATACTTGGTAGGATGCAGCTCCAGGAATGCCTGTCCAAAGCAAGCGGAGAAGGTAGGTGTCGGCTCTGTGATGCCGCGCTCAGTACCTGCAAGCTTTGCTGTAAATCCAGACAGGAAATAGTACTGGGTCTGCTCAGGCGTAAGAATAGATACTGGAGGAAGCACGCCGAATGCATCTGCGGACAAAAAGATCACATTCTTAGCTGCCGGTGCAGAGGATACAGGGCGAACAATATTCTCAATATGATTGATGGGATAGGATACACGTGTATTCT
>JAETTS010000087.1 GCA_021769025.1 Enterocloster bolteae | reverse complement strand
ATGGTATAATCTCGACAGAGATTATACCCGCGCTGGTTCGCGTCCGACCATAGGGCGGATAATTTCGTTAGCGAACCATGTGCAAATGATATTTATACGGAAATGGAAAATTGAAGGAGAAGTTCATGAGAAAAGAGGAGTTTCTTCAGAGCCTGCGCAGGTCATTGAATGGGGATGTGCCGCCTGGGGTAATTGAGGAAAATATAAGATATTATGACAGTTATATCACCAGTGAGGTATTAAAGGGCCGCACTGAGGAGGAAGTCACTGCTGAAATAGGGGATCCCCGCCTGATTGCAAGAACCATCGAGGACACGACGGATGGGGCGGAGGACAACCCATATAGCACATACAGCCAGTCTTATACCTATGAGGATCCTGACCGCAGAAGCGATGATGTGCGGGATGGAAATTCGTATGGGACAAAAGGCTCGTTTCATTATATAGACCTGAATAAATGGTACTGGAAGCTTTTGATTTTGGTTGTTGTCTTCGCTGTATTATATCTGGTATTTGCTATTGTAGGAGGGATCTTGTCCCTTCTGGCTCCGATCCTGGTGCCTCTTCTTGTGATTTGGATGGTAGTCTGGATTTTCCGTATGAACAACCGAAGGTAGGATAGAATCCGTTAACATAAAAGATAACCCATATGCCGCAGATTTTTTGTATCCTTAAATTAGCAAGGAACAAAAAATGTGCGGCATATTTTTGTTGGGCTGCAATCTTTATTTGTAACAATTAGGATAGAACTGGAAACAAGTGGTAATATTAATTTAACATTTCTGGAAGCATTTGCTTGACAAAGTAACAAAAATAAAATATAATTCTAAATGTAGTTAACACTTTTGTAAAAATTAAAACAGAAAATTAACGAATTCATTACAACATATAGATAACGACAACAAACGACATGAAATGGAGGTAATTATGAGAATAAAACGATTCTATCACGGGTTTGGATTGGCAGCATTATGTGGATGTTTTACCGTTTTATATTCCGGACAGGCGATGGCATCATATGAGGATTTAAGCAAGCCAGGCGTGGAGTGCAGCAACTATATCGCGGCAATTGAGGAAGGAAACCCGGCGATTTTCGCATCCATGGATTCCTATGAGGTTATAAAACAGGCTCAGGCTGGAGAGCAGTATCAGATTCTTGGAGATAAAGGTTCCGGTTGGGTAGAGATTCAGGTTGGCGAGACATCTGGTGTCATCTCCACAGAATCCGGAGTATCGGTTCTTAATGTTTTGGATGGTTCTGTTGAGGCGGTAGATTTAAGAACCCCTGAAGTCAAGAGGCAGGATCTGGTAAATTATGCCATGCAGTTTTTGGGATGCGCATACCGGGCGGCAGGCAGCAGTCCCAGCACAGGATTTGATTGTTCCGGATTTACCTGTTACGTTATGAAAAACAGCGCAGGTGTAACATTAAACCGCAGTTCCAGGTCTCAGGCCACTCAGGGAGTTGCCGTCAGCGCAGAGCAGATGCGGCCAGGCGACTTGCTCTTTTATGGAAGCGGAAGTTATATCAACCATGTGGCCATGTATATCGGCGATGGACAAGTTGTTCATGCTTCTACATATAAGACAGGTGTAAAGACATCTCCATGGAATTACCGGGCTCCTATCAAGATTGTGAATGTGCTTGGAGACTAAGAAAGAGTAATTTAAAAATAGAAGAATAAATTTCTGCAAACAAGCCATACTACTCCTGTAACAAAAAATATTTCTTTTAGGAGGTACCATACTATGGCAAGAAATAACTACAACGATATGGACGACTGCAGAAACAACAATCAGAACAACAGCCAGAACAGCAATCAGAACAACAGCCAGAACAACAACCAAAACAGCAGCCGCAACAACAATCAGAACAGCAGCCGCAACAACAGCCAGAACAACAACCAGAGATAAGGAAATCTCAGCAAAAATTTGTGTCAGCCATACGATTATCGGCAGAAAAGCCGCCCTGTGGACATGGGGCGGCTTTTTACATATACTGGTAGTAAAAAAGGACAGGTGAGACGTATGATGTATCCGACCATAACCATGAGAGAATTGGACAATTGGATTTCCTATGGAAAGTCCATGTACCTGGTAGACTTAAGAAACCATAGTTCCTTTGATAAATGTCATCTGAGAGGGGCGCAAAACATTCCGTTTGAGGAACTGGAGGAACATCTTGGAGAATTTCCCGCAGACCGCCCACTGGTTTTTTACTGTTCCAGAGGAAGCCAAAGCATGCTGGCCTGCAATCGGCTCTGTGACCAGGGATTTCAGGTGGTCAATGCAGGGGGAGGGCTGATGGCGTACCGGGGGAGGAATCTGCTTTGTTCCGATATAGAACCGGTTGACAGATAACTGGCTGTGGCCTTAAAATATAGGAAATAGTTTCGATAGAATAACAGGCTTACAACGCCCAGGAGGTAATTATCATGAAGGTTATGTTCGCATCGGATATTCACGGCTCTGCATATTACTGCAGAAAGACATTGGAGGTTTTTGATCATTCGGGGGCAGAGCGCTTGGTTCTGTTGGGAGACAGTCTGTACCACGGCCCACGCAATGACCTGCCACAGGAATATGAGCCCAAACAGGTGACCGCTATGTTAAATGCATACAAAGACAGGATTTATGCAGTTCGTGGAAATTGCGATGCGGAGATCGACCAGATGGTGCTGGAATTTCCAATTATGGCAGATTATGGGCTGCTGGTGTTTGGTGGCAGGACATTTTATGCAACCCACGGCCATGTGTATCATGAAGAGGCTCTTCCGCCTATGCAGCCTGGAGACATTCTGGTTCATGGTCATACCCACCTTCCGGTTGCCGAGGCCATGGGAGATTATTTCGTGCTGAATCCAGGATCGGTCTCTCTTCCGAAAGGCGGGAACCCCAACAGCTATGGCATGCTGGAGGGGGATACCTTTACGATCTATGATTTTGATGGGAATAAGATAAAGGAAGCAGTGGTCACAATGAGAACGTGACCCAGATAAAAGAGATAAGGGGTTTTACGTGAAAAAATATTATGAATTGATTGCCCCATGCCATTTCGGCATGGAGGCCATACTGAAAAAAGAGATTCTGGATTTAGGATACGAGATTTCCCAGGTGGAGGATGGAAGAGTCACCTTCCTGGGAGATGACGAGGCAATCTGCCGGACCAATGTCTTCCTTCGGACAGCGGAAAGGGTGCTTTTGAAAGCAGGAAGTTTCCAGGCGGAAAGCTTTGAGGAACTGTTCCAAAACACGAAGGGAATTCCATGGGAGGATCTGATTCCTAAGGATGGTAAATTCTGGGTAGCCAAGGCTTCCTCTATAAAAAGCAAGCTGTTTAGCCCGTCTGATATCCAGAGGATCATGAAAAAGGCTATGGTAGAGAGGATGAGACAGGCCTATGGCATCCAGGTCATTCCTGAAGATGGAGCCAGCTACCCGTTGCGAGTCTTTCTCTACAAGGATCAGGTGACCATAGGCATCGATACATCTGGGGATTCTCTTCACAAGAGGGGCTACCGGACTCTTTCCAGCAAGGCACCTATTACGGAGACTCTGGCGGCGGCGCTGATTCTTCTGACTCCGTGGAAGAAGGACCGGATTCTGGTGGATCCTTTTTGTGGAAGCGGAACCTTTCCCATTGAGGCGGCTATGATGGCGGCTAATATGGCACCGGGGATGAACCGTTCTTTCCTGGCGGAGGACTGGAAGAACCTGATCCCCCGTAAATGCTGGTATGAAGCGATAGACGAGGCCGATGAACTGGTAGATCTGGATATTCAGGTGGATATTCAGGGATACGATATCGATGGAGAGGTGGTGAAGGCAGCCAGATCCAATGCAGAGGCAGCAGGCGTGGAAACGCTGATTCATTTTCAGCAGAGACCCTTAAGCGCCTTAAGCCATCCGAAAAAATACGGCTTCCTCATCACCAATCCTCCTTACGGGGAACGGATTGAAGAGAAGGAAAATCTCCCAGAACTGTACCGGGAGATTGGAGAACGGTTCCGGGCATTGGATGACTGGTCTGCGTATATCATTACGGCCTATGAGGACGCAGAACGATATATCGGAAGAAAAGCGGATAAAAATCGTAAGGTTTACAATGGAATGATCAAGACATACTATTATCAGTTTATGGGTCCCAAGCCTCCGGACAGAAAACGAGGACAGAAGTGAGAAGAGGGCGAGGATTCAGAAGGTGGATTATAGGGGTGGCAACCGTGGGGATTTTGGCAGGCAGCTTCGGCATAGCGGGAGGCTGCCTTGATGTGTTGGCTAAAGGATCTCCTGCTCAAAAGGTATACATTCTGAATTTCTACAGACAGCAGGTGGAGGGAAAGGCAGGGAGGCCCTATCTGGAAGTTGACGGCATACGGTATCAGGAACCGGTGATTGTCACCCGCCAGCTGGAAGTTCTGATTACAGCAGATGTATGGAAACAGGCTTTTGGGACAGCAGTGCTGGAGTATCCGGATTCCCGTGTGTTGGTTCAGGGGGGACGCATCCGGGCGCAGCTGCAGGTGGGGGAGAAGGGGATGGTGATAGGCCAACAGTATTTCCCACTGACAGAAGCTCCTGAGAAGAGGGACGGAAGACTGTATCTTCCCCTTCAGGCAGCCCAACTGGCTTTTGGATATGAGAGAGACTGGATACTGGGCAGCCATAAGATCCGTGTCACATCCCCTTATGATGGGGAGATATTCTCTATATCGGGAAGGAGGAGAAGGCTTCCCAGCCGGTATGACTACCGGCAGGAAGGGAGAGCGCCACTAGTGAAAAATCAGGGAGAACATGGAACCTGCTGGTCCTTTGCCGCGTTAAACGCTCTGGAGTCATCGGGGCTTCCTATGTGGGAGAAGCGGTTTTCTCAAGATCACATGTCTCTGCGCAACAGCTTTGGGCTGGAGCAGGAGGAGGGCGGGGACTATACTATGGCGATGGCTTATCTGCTGGCCAGGCAGGGCCCGGTGCTGGAGGAGGAAGACCCTTATGGAGACGGGGTCTCTCCAGAAGGGCTGTCGCCCTCTGTCTATGTTTCGGAGATCCGGATATTGCCGGAAAAGGATTATGGGGCTATCAAGGAGGCGGTGTTTCTCTACGGAGGAGTACAAAGCTCTCTGTACACCTCTATGGCTGATGGCCAGAAGGAATCTCCATATTATAATGAAGCCAAAAGCGCTTACTGCTATACCGGGGATCTGCTTCCCAACCATGATGTGGTGATTGTTGGATGGGACGATCATTATCCTATGGAGAATTTTTGGGGAGAGGCCAAAGGCGACGGTGCGTTTTTATGTGTAAACAGCTGGGGAGAGGAATTCGGGGAAAAGGGATATTTCTATGTGTCTTACGATGACCAAAATATCGGCTGGACCAATCTGGTGTACACCGGCGTGGAGGAGTCAGATATCAGTCAATCCATCTATCAGAGTGACTTATGCGGGTGGATGGGACAGATTGGATATGACACACAGGATGAGATCTATGGGGCCAATGTCTATGAGGCCAGAGAAGAAGAACAGCTGTATGCAGCTGGCTTTTATGCCACGGAAGGGAATACTTCCTATGAGCTCTATGTGGCTGCGGATGTGGAAGACATAGGTAGCTTAAACCAGAGAAGGCTGGTAGCCAAGGGAAGGCTTAAGGATTCCGGATATTATACCATATCCTGGGAGGAACCAGTGGCACTGAAAAAGGGACAGCGCTTTGCAGTGATTCTTCATATCACTACGCCGGGGGCGGTTCATCCTATGGCGGTGGAATATCAGGCGGATGATGTGGCCAAGACTGTGGATGTGACAGATGGGGAGGGTTATATCAGTCCCAACGGGAAGAACTGGGAATCTGCAGAGCAGCAGTATCAGTGCAATTTGTGCCTGAAAGCATATACCCGTTCATAAAATGGAATGATTTTATGCAAGTTACTGTATGTATGGCGGAAAGATTCCATAGAAAATAATGGGAGGATAGAGGGAAGATGAAACACAGAATCATATTTGCAACTGGAAATGAAGGAAAAATGAGAGAGATCCGTATGATCCTGGCTGATCTGGGGCTGGAGATCCTGTCTATGAAGGAGGCTGGGGCTGTGACAGATATTGTGGAGGACGGAGCCACATTTGCGGAGAATGCCCAGATCAAGGCCAAGGCTATCTGGCAGTGTACCGGGGATATTGTCCTGGCGGATGACTCTGGCCTGGTGGTGGACTACCTGGGAGGAGAGCCGGGAGTGTATTCTGCCAGATACATGGGGGAGGACACTTCCTATGAGATCAAAAATCAGGCGATCATTGACCGGCTGAAAGGAGCCAGGGAGGAGGAACGAACCGCAAGATTCGTAAGCGCCATCGCAGCAGTCCTGCCAGACGGCTCTGTGATTCACACAGAAGGAACGGTGGAAGGCATCATTGCCCATGTGCCGGCCGGTACAGGAGGATTCGGATACGATCCCATCTTCTATCTTCCGGAATACGGCAAGACCTCCGCAGAGATTCCCATCGAAAAGAAGAATGAGATCAGTCATAGAGGGAAGGCCCTGGAGGCTATGAAGATAAAACTAACGGAATTTTTACAGGGGGAGCACAATGAAGATCTTGATTGTCAGTGACACGCACCGCAGAGACGAGAATCTGAAGCTGGTAATAGGGCAACAGGTTCCCATAGACATGCTGATTCATCTGGGAGACGCAGAGGGAAGCGACTATTTCATCCCAGAGTGGGTGAACCCGGAGTGCCAGATGGAGATGGTGCTGGGGAACAACGATTTCTTCTCCAACCTGGATCGGGAGAGGGAGATCGAGATCGGAAGCCACAAGGCATTGATCACCCATGGCCATTACTACGGAGTCTCCATGGGCCCGGAAGGGCTGGCAGACGAGGCCAGAAGCAGAGGGTGCGACATCGCTATGTACGGCCATACCCATAAGCCGTTCCTGGGGAAAATTGAGGGGGTGACGGTGCTGAATCCAGGGAGCCTGTCCTATCCCAGGCAGGAGGGAAGAAGGCCGTCTTATATGATCATGACTTTGGAGGAAGATGGGAGGACGGAAATTCAGCAGATGTTTTTGTGATGGGGAGACTGGGGCAAGAGAGCGTTGATATCGCGAAAGAAACAAGAAGAGATACATAGTTGGGTATAAGGAAGAGTTACAATCAATTGCTTAAGGGCGGCATAAGAACCGTCCTTTTTGGTGTACTGTATGGATGGGAACCTTTCTCCTTATTCGTGCCATATGGGATAGATTCCTCTATAGATAATGTAATGGTATGGGATTTGCACAAGAAAGCTCGGCTATAAATAGGCCAAGTATACTGGAAAGCGGTTCTTGTAATGTCAGATTTCAGGTGGATAGAGGAATATAATAGAATAAAATGACAGAGAATATCCTCAATAACTTTTGAAGCAGGACTGTCGGAACCATTCCGTTCAGACCAGATTTTCTTTTTATTTCCAAACAAATCGCCTTTGTTTTCCATATTTATCCCGTGAAATGCGGATACATAAGTGAATTGCGTATTAAACATTATACAATTTTTTTGCGTATTAGTAAACTACAAATTAGAAGATGGAATGGATGATTATGGAAAAAGAAAAGTTTGTGGAGGATACATATGGCAAAAGAGTTGAAAAAGTCAAATGGTGATAAAATGATTGGAAGCCGGGTTAAAGAATTGAGAGTCAGAAATTCCCTTACACAGAAACAGCTGGCTGAATTAGTTATGGTTTCACCGAGCTCTATTGCGCGGCTTGAAACAGGAGAAAGTATGGTTTCCGTATATACGATGATACGTATTGCAGAGGTTTTGAAGGTATCGACATCTGCGCTTCTTATGGAAGATGTGCCTAGTGAACATGTGAACGAGGATTTGCGTGTTGTTGACACAATTTTAGAGCGATGCACCATAGACCAGAGAAGAAAGGTGATCCGTCTGATGGAATATGCAATTCTTCTCTTTTTTCCAGAAGAATAGTGTATGGACAAAAAGTAAGTTCAGCGGAGATTCTTAAAGCGATTATGGAGAGGAACAAAATAAGAGATTTTAGGATTGTCACGCCGGATATTGATGAGATTATTGAGAACATATATAAAACGAAAGATAGTTTCTAAAGGTAAGAAATTTGGAGAAGTGGTTTGAAAAGAAGAAGAGTATCATTCGATGAATGGACGTGTATTGTAGCCAAGGAATGTTTGGGAAAACAAGTGTGTACAGACTTGTTGGAAGGTTATATAGGGCTTCTTAGGATAAAGGAGGTATCAAAAGTTCAAACCTGGAGATTTCAGGGGGAAGATATCATAGTCTGTGACAAGGGAATGAAATGGCTGTCGATTCTGCCTCAAAATAGTTTTTATTGTATTATAGCTATGATGGATGAGACGGACAGCATTTTACTCTGGTACATCGATATGATTGGAGAGCAAGGCACAGACCCAGACGGCATTCCGTATTTCTATGATTTATACCTGGATCTGGTTGTGTATCCGGACGGTAGGATTGCTGTTGATGATATGGACGAACTGGAGGAAGCATTGTCTCAAAAGAAGATCACGCAGGAGCAGTTTGATCTTGCGGTCAGTACATGTGATGAACTTAAAGATAGATTGCTGCGTGATATTACCCACTTTAAGGATTATACACAGCAGTGTTACAGGTTGTTAGTATAGAAGACTTTTTGCAGAACCGAAGAGAGCATATCCAGGGAGTGTTGCACAATGATCTGAAATCATAATGATTTCGGATCCGGAGCAACGCTCCTTCCTTTTTGCTACAGAGAAACCGGCATTGCTATCTTTTATAGATATCTCTGCCGGTT